>JAFYGD010000016.1 GCA_017543415.1 Eubacterium sp.
ATTGTATTTTTTGTTGCGATATATTATTTGTTTGATGCTTTGGGGTAATGCGATATGAATAACAACGGTAATAAAAAAGCATCTTCCGGTGTAGTAGTTGCATTAATAATGTGTGTTGTTGTCTTTATATCAGGATTCGGCGTTTACAATTTGGTCGGTAAAAAGGCAATGATTGATTCGGGAATGCAGATAACATCTCCGAAACAAGTAATTGACGGCGAAGAAATCGACGAAAAAAACGCTTTTACTGAGGGCAGATTCAGCGGTTATTACGGCAAGAAATTTGCATATATTAAGGAGATAAGTCCGTATTCAAACGGATTATCAAACAATGAGCCGGAAACGCTCTTTGTTCCAAATCAGATTAACGGGAAAGATGTACGAATTCTTGACGGAGCATTTTATAAATACTGTCACGTAAGAGGTCTTTTAAAAGACGTAGTTTTTGAAAACGATAATAAGTATTACATAACGGAAAACAACACTGTCTTTTCAAAAGATAAGAAAAACCTAATCTATTGTTACGGATTCGTTTCAGAGTATACAGTACCCGCAGAAGTTAAAACTATTTGCGGCTTTGCCTTTTCCGAAATGCATTTCCTTAGAAGTGTTGTGATACCGGAAGGCGTTGAAGAAATCTGCAATTGTGCATTTAACGATTGTCGATTAACCGAGGTGGAAATACCTGATAGTGTAAAAAAAATAGGAAAATCAGCGTTCAGCGGTAATATGATTTCAAAACTAAAACTATCGTCAAACGTGGAAGAAATTGGCGACAGAGCCTTTGCTTCTTTGAAATGCAAAGAGATAAACCTTCCTGAAACGTTAAAAACTCTTGGCTCATATGTTTTTGACGATAGCGACTTACAAAAAGTAACCATTCCAAGCTCTCTTAAAACCGCAGGGAATCAAATTCTTACCAACTGTAAGTATGTTGAGGAGCTGAATATCAACTGCCCGTTAAAGGCTTTCGGTGAATACGATTTTTTCTCTTATTATACGGATTCTAACGTTTCGTCATATGGTAAAAAGCTTGTAATAAATACTGCGGAACCATTGTACCCGTTCAAATATATTTCAACTATGATGGCGTTTGACAAGGTGATAATTAACGAGCCATGCAGTAGTTCGGACTTCAATATGGAAAACGGTACTTCCGATATGGAGCAGCGCGGTTTTCAAAACATCTATTATGAGATAAAAGATAATACTATAAGTTTTGAATATGTTGCGGATGTTTCTTATAAAAATGGCAAAAGCTCGCTTGTAGAATTGAATTTTAAAAAATGAGACGAGTTTCAGAAATAACTGTTAACGCATAACACTAAATACGGGGTGTTTTTATCCCGTATTATTTATTTTTATAATATATATTGAAATTTGTTGTAATAAATGGTAAAATATATTAAATGTGAAATTCTGCATTTTTGCGGGCATACTTTTTTTGAGGTGTTCGTATGTGCAGTGAATTTGACGTTGACGAAAGGGAAGAGGAAGCCTGTGACCGTGAGGAGGAACAGGGCTCTGCCTTTGAAAACGGTTCAATAACCGTAAAAAAGGACGGGCATTTCATTCACTGTTTAACCGTAATTGGTCAGATTGAAGGTCATTTCATTCTTCCGAGTCAGAATAAAACAACTAAATATGAGCATGTTATTCCCCAGCTTGTTGCAATTGAGGAAAGCCGTGATATTGAAGGCTTGCTTATTATTCTCAATACTGTTGGTGGCGACGTTGAAGCAGGGCTTGCCATTGCCGAGCTGCTTTCAACAATGCAAACTCCCACCGCTTCGCTTGTTCTCGGCGGAGGTCATTCAATCGGCGTACCTCTTGCGGTCAGCTGTAAAAAGAGCTTTATTGTACCGAGCGCAACTATGACAGTTCACCCCGTAAGGATGAACGGAACTGTTCTGGGCGTTCCGCAAACGCTTTCCTACTTTGAAAAAATGCAGGACAGAATTGTTAAGTTCGTTGCAAATAATTCAAAAATCAGCGCAAAGGCTTTCAGGGGGCTGATGATGAAAACGGGCGAGCTTATTATGGATGTCGGAACCGTTCTTGACGGTGAGGAAGCCGTAAAATGCGGGCTTGTAGACGAGCTCGGCGGGCTTTCGGACGCGCTTGACTTTCTTAACGGCGAAATAGAGGGAAACAACAATGCTTTACACAATAATTAATTTAAACGATGTGTTTTTTCAATATGAAAAAGGAAACCGGCAAAGGCGTTCAAGCAATCCTTACGACTATTTAAGAGCGGGGTATTTTCTTGATAACGCCAAGCTGTTCGGAGGAGAAAATAATGTCAATTATAACTGCGATATTTCAGGCTATTCTTCAGGCAATAACCTATATAATTCCGATTAGTCAGAGCGGCCATGCAACTGTTTTTCATGATTTTGCAGGCAGGGCTGACGGTACAGTTACCCAGCTTACGGGCGCTGTTAATATTGGAATTGCCATCGGAATTTTTGCTGCAACCTATAAGCTTGTTTTTAAACTTGCGGCAGAGCTGTTCAATACGGGCAAAGCCGTAGTGCAAAAGGATTTCAGTTATAAAAATTCAACCAACACAAGAAAGCTTGTAATTTATCTGCTTATCTCTTTCGTGCCCATGCTTTTGTGGTTAATCCCGATAGGCAAATACGGCAGCCTTTATACAGTATTAAAGGCAACTGCTTATAATAACACCCTCCTTGACGACGGCGTATTCTTTGCCGTGCTCGGTGCGTTAATTTTTGTTGCGGCAAGGCAGCTCGGTTTTGAAAGGAACAACCGCTTTGTGTCGCTTCCCGCAGCAATAACCGTCGGCGTTTGCTCGGTTTTCTTCGTTCCCGTTTCAGGGCTTGCCTTAATCGGCGGAGTGTTTGCCGCGCTCGTGCTTTTCGGCGTTTCGGGAAAGCTTGCGCTAAAATACGGCTATCTTATGAGCGTACCCGTGCTGCTTATAACGGGTATAGTTCAGCTTTGTTCAGCAGATTATAAAAGCAGTATCGCCGCAATAGTTATCGGTATTGTGCTTTCCGCACCCGTTGCATTCCTTTGTGTTAGAATCCTCGGCAACGTTGTTAAAAAAGGACTGCTCAAATACATATCATATTACGATTTCAGCATAGGTTTAATTGTTGCCGTTATAGGCGCAATTCAGCTTATTGTAAGATAAAAGAAGGAATATGTTAAATGGCTAATTCAAAGAATACAAAAAACACCTCAAAGTCAGATACAAGGCCTAAAACAAAGGCCGCTCAAAGGGACTTTGAAGAATATGAAAAAAACGAATCAACCGCAAGGGCAATCAGCATTGCTATCTTTGCGCTTTCTTTGCTGTTCTTCTTTATTGCGGTTGTTCCGGGCGAAGGCGTTTGGAACTTTCTGCATAATGGTTACATAGGCATTTTTGGCTGGTTTGCTGCTGTAGTTTTTCCGCTTTTATGCCTTGTTTATTCATTCTTGTTTACGGTTAAAAAGCCGAGCAAAAGGATGACTCTTGAAGTCTGCCTTATTGTTCTTATAGTGCTTCTTGCCGCAGCGTTCATACATATCTGCCGTAACACAAGCGGCGCTGATTTCTTATCAACAATTAAAGAGGAATTTATAAACGCTCCTTACTGCTTTAACGGCGGCTTTTTCGGTGCGCTTATCGGATGGCTGCTTTTAACTATGGGCAAGGCACCCGCGGTTATAGTAACCCTTCTTCTTGCGCTTGTTGATATTCTCATTCTTTCAAGGGCAACCGTTAATCAGTTTTTCAAAAATACAACCAAGCCCGTAAGAAAGGCCGCCGAAAAGGTTACTCCGTATATTGAGGAACACCGCGAGCGCAGACGCAACCGCGATATTGACGTATTTCTTGACGGTTATGACGACGGCGTTGTTGATAATCAGGATAAGCCTAAAACAAGAAAGCGCAAATCTGCTGCAAAACCTGAAACCGTTGACGATATGGACGATTTAATCCGTGAAATAAACGAATCCACCAAGCATAAGCAGGAAGTAAGAGCAACAGCTAAAGCGAGCAAATCCATTGACGAAATAGTACAGGATGCAAGCGAGCAGAAAAAGGAAGAAAAGAAGGCGGAGCCTGTTCCCGAATTCACCGTAAGTGACGAGGAAATGAATAAGGCTGTTGCCGAATATCATCTTCCTACTATAGAGCTTTTAAAGCTTTCAAAGCCGAAATCCGCAAGGGATATAAGCAACGAGCTTAAAAGCAATGCAGAGCTTCTGATTGATACTCTTAAATCCTTCGGCGTTGACGCTGAAATTACCGATATTTCGCGCGGTCCTACGGTAACAAGATATGAGCTTAAGCCTGCAGCGGGAATAAGAATTTCAAAAATTACAAATCTTTCTGACGATATTGCGCTTAACCTTGCGGCTACCAACGTCCGCATTGAAGCGCCGATTCCCGGCAAGGCTGCCGTAGGTATTGAAATACCGAATAACGTTAAAAATATGGTATCAATGCGTGAAGTAATTGATACCCCCGAATTCCGTCAGCAGAGCTCTTTGCTTTCAGCTGCAATCGGTAAGGATATTGCAGGTAATACCGTTTTCTGCGACGTTTCAAAAATGCCTCACCTTCTCATTGCGGGTACTATCGGCTCAGGTAAATCCGTATGTATGAACTCAATTATCGTTTCAATTCTTTACAGGGCAAAGCCGGATGAGGTTAAATTCCTTATGATTGACCCCAAAAAGGTTGAATTTTCAAAATATGAAAATATCCCGCACCTTCTTGTACCCGTTGTTACAGACCCGCGTAAAGCTTCGGGCGCTCTCGGCTGGGCAGTTTCGGAAATGCTTAAGCGTTATCAGGCGTTTTCGGATACAGGCGTGCGCGATATTGAAGGTTATAACAAGTTTGTCAAAAAGCATCCCGATATGGAACCGATGCCTAAAATCGTTATCTGTATTGACGAGCTTGCAGACTTAATGATGGCTGCCCCAAAAGAGGTTGAGGACAGTATCTGCCGTCTTGCTCAGATGGCGCGTGCAGCGGGTATGCACCTTGTAATTGCAACCCAAAGACCTTCCGTTGACGTTATTACAGGTCTTATAAAAGCAAATATTTCTTCGCGTATTGCTTTAACGGTTTCCTCCCAGATTGACTCAAGAACAATTCTTGATACGGGCGGTGCGGAAAAGCTGCTCGGCAGGGGCGATATGCTCTATTCTCCCATCGGCGCAAGCAAGCCTCTGCGTGTTCAGGGCTGCTTTATCAGCGATGAAGAGGTAGAAGCACTCTGCGGTTACGTTAAGAACCAGGGCGAAAGCCAGTACAGTGACGAAATTCAGAAGGAAATTGAAAGTAAAGCCGCACAGGAAAAGGGTGCTTCCTCCTTTGATGACGAGGGCGGTGAAGCTCTTGACCCGCTGTTTGAAAATGCAGTTGAGGTTGTTCTTGAAAACGGACGCGCCTCTACCTCCTTCCTTCAGCGTAAGCTCGGTGTAGGCTATTCAAGGGGCTCCAAAATTATGGACCAGCTTGAAGAAAAGGGGATTATCGGTCCTCAGGACGGCGCAAAGCCGCGTGAAATCCGCGTTAATATGCAGCAGTGGATTCAAATGAAGGCAAACGGTCCCGCTCCCGAATTTACCGCGGAGAATACCGAGCAGATGAGCTTTGAACCCGAAGCAGAGGACGAGCCTCCGTTTGAATACGACGATTATAATTCAGGCAGTGAGGATTATTAATGAATACCTTTCTACCCGTTAACAAAAAAGATATGCTCGCAAGAGGGTGGAAACAGGCGGATTTTGTCTATATTACAGGCGATTCCTATGTTGACCATCCCTCCTTCGGCGCAGCAATAATAACACGAGTCCTTGAAGCAAAGGGCTTTAAAGTAGCCGTACTAAGCCAACCTGATGTGCATAGCACGGCTGATTTCGTTCAGTTTGGAAAACCGCGTCTCGCTTATTTGATTACAAGCGGAAATATTGACAGTATGGTAGCCCACTATACGGTAGCTAAAAAAAGGCGTTCAACGGATGCGTATACCGCCGGCGGCGTTACAGGCAAACGCCCTGACAGAGCGGTAACGGTTTATAGTAACATCGTTAAAGAGCTTTATCCCGAGGTTCCCGTTATCATCGGCGGGCTTGAAGCATCACTACGCCGTTTTGCCCATTACGATTACTGGGACGATAAGGTGCGTCCGAGCATTCTGATTGATTCAAAAGCCGATTTGCTTATTCACGGAATGGGCGAAAAGCAGATTATTGAAATTGCGCAGCGCCTCGATAACGGTGAAAGCATAACCGACCTTCACGATATTAAAGGAACTACCTACGCTGTTGACGTAAGGGAAACGCCTTATGTCGGCACCGAATGTCCGAGCTTTGACAATGTTAAAAGCAGCAAAACCGAATACGCAAAAGCAACAAGGATTCAGCAGGATGAGCAGGACCATATAAGGGGAAAGGCAGTTAAGCAAAAGCACGGAAAGCTTATGGTTGTTCAGAATCCGCCAATGCCCCCCTTAACTACAGAGGAGCTTGACTGGGTGTATTCCTTACCCTATATGCGCGCTTATCATCCGATGTATGAAGCGCAGGGCGGCGTTCCGGGAATTAAAGAGGTTGAGTTTTCAATTACCCATAACCGCGGCTGCTTCGGCGGCTGTAATTTCTGTTCAATCGCTTTTCATCAGGGAAGGTTTATAACATCAAGAAGTAAGGAGAGCATTATTGCGGAAGCAAAATTGCTTACCGAAATGCCGAATTTTAAGGGCTATATTCACGATGTCGGCGGTCCCACCGCCAATTTCAGAAAGCCCTCCTGCGAATATCAGCTTGAAAACGGACTCTGCAAGGGCAAAAAATGTCTTGCTCCCAAGCCTTGTAAAAACCTTGTTGCCGACCACAGCG
>JAFYGD010000142.1 GCA_017543415.1 Eubacterium sp.
GGGGCACCCTGCATAAATAGTTTCAGCCCTAAAATCACATCTTTTTAGCTACAACGTCATTAAAAATCGGGTTAAGGCGGCAAGCCTTAACCCGATTTTGTGCTTTGTTCTAACAAAAAATCTGTTGATTTTAGGGTGCGAAGCAGTTTTGGCATAGTAGTTTTAGTCCGTAAAGGAGTTATAAAAATCCCTGCATACTCGCGTATTCAGGGATTTTTTAGCTTCTTTAGGGGCAAAAGGACACAGCCAAAACCTAAACCTATTTATGTAGGGTGCCCCACGGGGTGCTTTTTTATTCTGCGGGTTTGGCGTAAGTACCGCCGGTTACGGTTACAACGGCGGGAAGTTTGATTTCAATAAGGTTTTCCGCGCAGTTAAAGGCATACTTTTTAGCCTTGATTGTAAATTCGCCCGAAAGCGCCGAAAAGCCCTTATTACCTTCAAGCTGAATACCGTCGCCGCCGGTGCTTTCAAGGTTCACAACCGTTGCGGTATGACCTTCCTCAAGCTCAAACACCGTCATATTCTTACATCTTATACAGTCGTCAGCCGACTTGATTTTAATGTTGGCGTTATCCTCAATTTCAATGTTAAAGTAGACCTCATCCTCTACCATAACGCCGCCTATACCCGGAACGAGAACGGTATCCTTTGTATCAATACCGCGGTTTGCGCTGAGAATATCAAGGGTAAGGTTTTTAATAACAATCTTCGCTCTGTTATCAATAGCGGTTGAACCGTAGGACTGGATAGTCAGTACGCCGTGGCCGCGGAGCTCAATGGGGCATCTGCTGTCAATTCCGTTGCCCGAGGTAGTAACTTTAAGAAGATTTTCGCTGCCGTCCTTTGCGGAAATGAAAACCTTTGGCGCTTCTCCGTAAGCGGGCGTTCCGTCTTCATTTGTAACCGGATTGCCGTTTTCATCGTATAAAGGCGCATAGTTTTTAACGTTGATACAGTCCCTGCCGTCATTTATAAGGGTTACGCCGTTGAGCTTAACCTCTGTTCTGCCGACAGCGTTTATATCAATTGTAAAATCGCTTCTTGAACCCGTGATTTCAAAATCAATTGAGCCGTCCTCGTTAGTTGAAATGTCAAGCTTATCGTTAACGCCCGAGCTGTTGGTTGAGGACTGCTTAAACGCGGCGTAATTCGGGTTGCTGACGGTTTCCGTTCCAATATCAATATAACAGGTTTTATCAATGCTTTCACCGTCGCAGCGGGTACATTGATGGTGCCTGAAATAATCTTCGTCAACCGTATATTCCTCTTCAAAATCATGCCCGAGAGCAGGAACGATATCGGTTTTGCTTTCTTCATACACAAAGCCGCATACGGTACATACTTCAGCGGTAAAGCCGTCCTCGGTACAGGTTGGCTGAACTGTTTTGCTTTCGTAAACATGAGCCGTTCCGACAGCTGGCTCAACAACGGATTTGCTTGTTTCATCCTCATAGCCGCAAACCGTGCAATAATTGATTGTATAGCCGTCGTCCGTACAGTTAGCGGGAACGTATTTCAGCGAATAGCTGTGAGGAATAACGTCAGTATAATCGCCTATAACTACCCTGTCGCACTTTGAGCATTTGTAGGTTGTATAACCCTGCTCTGTGCAGGTTGGCGCGGTAACCTTTGCCTCAAATTTATGGGGCTTTATTGCGGTATTATACTTGTCGCCGCAGAGCTTACAGGTATAAACAGTATAGCCCTCGTTGACGTCATCCGCCTCAACATATTCGCCGAGGTATTCATGGGCGGTAAAATCCTTTTCAACCGGTGCGGTATATTTCTTTTTACAGTATTTGCACTTATTGCTTTTTACACCCTCCTGAGCGCAGGTTGCCTTCTTTTCAATAAACCACGAGCTTGAGGGGGCGTGGGCGGTTTTTGCGCCCTTTATTTTTGAAAACTTGCCGAAAACCTTTTTACTGCCGCTGACTTTATAAGCGCGCACCTTATAGTAACGCGTTTTGCCGAGCTTTTGCTTAATAACCGCTTTGTTTTTGGTAACGGTTTTAATTCTTTTATACTTGCCGTTTTTCTTTGCGGCTGAATAAATCTGATAGCCGGCGGCATTTTTCTGCTTTTTCCATTTAAGGGTGACGTTTTTACAGGTTTTTGAAACCTTAAAAGAAGCGACCGCCGCAGGCTTTGAAGCTGCAAGCGCTTCAAAATGCACGCTGAAAACCGCCAATGAAATCATCAGCAGAGAAAGTAAAATTACGGTCAGTCTTTTAATCATTATAATCACCTATTATAATTATAAGACAAGTAATAATGATTGTCAAACAAAAAAGCAGTTGATAGACAACTGCTTTCTTTTTATTCTTTGTTCTTTGCTTCGGCTTCCATTCTTGTTTTAACAAGCGCTTCTTCAAAGGTCTGGATTTTATAACCGTTTGAGTCGCGGTCTATGCTGTCGGTAAGAAGCTGAACAGCCTCTACAACAGCCCAGATATACGAAGCTATAAAGCCAAGACCTGCAAGAAGCGAGCCGAGCGTTGCAACAAGGATATGAATTATAGCCTTATTACTGTCGCCAAGATAGAAATTATGTATACCGAAAACGCCGAGCGTTGCGGCAAGAATTACCGCAGCATACTTTCTTTTAATCTTATAGCCTTCGGGATAATCGGTTCTTGCGGGCGGTGTCTGAACGGGCTGATAGAACTGCGGCTGAGCAGCGCCCGGCTGATAATAAGTACCCTGTCCCTGAGGCGGTGTATAATACTCGCCCTGAGGCTGTTGATACTGCTGATACTGCTGCTCCGGCTGAGGCGGCGCAACGGGAATGGCAACGGGTACGGGCTCTGCTGCGGGAGCAGCTTCTGCCTTGTTTTCGTTTTCAACGGTAGCTGTGCAGGTGCAAACCTCGCCCTCTGCAAGCTCTTTTCCGCAATTCGGACAAATCATAACAAAATCTCCTTTACTGTTTATTTCGTTTTAATTTTAAACCCAAAGCATTTTTATGTCAATAATATTGAGCTAAACTTTGACTATTCTTAATATTTATTGTTGAAAAGCCGTTATATTAAGTATATAATATAACCAAATCAGGGGGTGCATAACGAATGTTTATGGATAAGAATTTTCTTCTTAACACAGAGAGTGCAAAAAGGCTTTACTTTGACTTTGCGGAAAAGATGCCGATTTGCGATTACCACTGCCATTTAAGCCCGAAAGAGATTTTTGAAAACAAGGCGCCTGAAAATATTTCACAGCTTTGGCTTGCGGGCGACCATTACAAGTGGCGCGCAATGCGCTCCTGCGGTATTGAGGAAAAATACTGCACGGGCAACGCTTCGGACAGGGAAAAATTCCTTGCTTTTGCAAAAACCCTGCAGTACTGCATAGGCAACCCGCTTTACCACTGGGCTCACCTTGAGCTTCAGCGCTATTTCGGAATTGACACCCCATTAAATGCAAAAACCGCGGAAGAAATCTACGAGCGCGCAAACAAGGCGATTGCAGAGGGTGACTTCAGACCGCAGAGCCTTATTGCAAATTCAAACGTTAAGTTTGTTTGCACTACCGACGACCCGATTGACGACCTGAAATACCACAAGCTCCTGAACGAGCGCAAGCTGCCCTTCAGGGTTCTCCCCTCCTTCCGTCCGGACAAGGCGCTCAACATTAACGCAGACGGATTTATCGAATACATTAACGAGCTCGGCAAGGCTGCGGATATTGAAATAGGCTCGGTTGCCGACGTTGTTGACGCACTTTACAGGAGAGCCGAATATTTTGCCAAATGCGGCTGTAAAATATCCGACCAGGCGTTTGAATATGTACCGTATGAACGCGCCGACAATGAAGAATTAAACGATATATTTGCAAGAGCTATGCTCGGCGAAAAGGTTTCACGCCGTGATGAGGATAAATACAAAACCGCAATTATGCTTACGCTCGGAGCCAAGTACAAAATGCTCGGCTGGACAATGGAAATACACATAGGCGCTATGAGGAATAACAGTTCGGTGATGTTTGAAAAGCTCGGCGCCGACACGGGCTTTGATTCCGTCGGCGACTGTGAAATTGCAAAGCCGCTTTCACGCTTTCTTAACGCGCTTGAAATGCTTTGCGCTCTTCCGAAAACTATTCTTTTCAACCTTAACGATAAGGATAACACGGTGCTTGCAACAATGCTCGGCAACTTCCAGAGCGCAGAAGCTGAAAGTAAAATTCAGTTCGGCCCCGCATGGTGGTTCCTTGATACAATGGACGGTATGACGGCACAGCTAAAGTCGCTCGGCAACCTCGGCGTGCTCGGAAAGTTCGTAGGTATGGAAACGGACAGCCGCTCGTTTACCTCGTATGCAAGGCACGAATACTTCAGGCGTATTTTATGCAGGCTGCTCGGTCAGTGGATTGAAGAGGGCATGTACGCCTACGATGAAGATATAGTTAAAGAAATTGTTGAGGGCATTTGCTATAACAATGCCGTTAAATATTTTGATTTTTAGGAGGCTTCCGATATGAACCTCAACTTAAAGTCCAGAGAAAGCTGCGCGTTTGACGAGGTTTCGCTCGGCGAAATTATGCTCAGGCTTGACCCCGGAGAGGGCAGAATAAAAACCGCGCGTTCCTTTAAAGCTTGGGAAGGCGGTGGCGAATACAACGTTGCCCGCGGTCTGCGCCGCTGCTTTGGTATGAAAACCGGAGTTATTACCGCTTTTGCGGAAAATGAAATAGGCTATCTTCTTGAAGATTTAATTCTTCAGGGCGGAGTTGACACCTCGCTTATTAAGTGGGTACCCTACGACGGAATAGGAAGAACAGTCAGAAACGGGCTTAACTTTACCGAGCGCGGCTTTGGAATACGCGGCGCGGTAGGCGCTTCCGACAGGGGCAACACAGCGGCTTCACAGCTGCGCCCCGACGACATTGACTGGGATTATATTTTCGGTACTCTCGGCGTTCGCTGGCTCCACACGGGCGGAATTTACGCGGCGCTTTCAGACACCTCTGCGCAGACGGTTATAACCGCAGTTAAAAAGGCAAAGGAATACGGCACCGTTGTTTCATACGACCTTAACTACCGTCCTTCGCTCTGGAAAGGAATAGGCGGTCAGGCAAAGGCGCAGGAGGTAAACCGTGAGATTGCAAAAAACGTTGACGTTATGATAGGCAACGAGGAGGATTTTACCGCTGCGCTCGGCTTTGAGGTTGAGGGTAACGACGCCGAACTCAAAGAGCTTAACATTGACGGCTACCGCAAAATGATTGAAACCGTAACAAAGGCTTACCCCAACTTCAAAGTAATTGCCACAACCTTACGAACGGTAAGAACCGCTACCGTCAATGACTGGAAAGCAATCTGCTGGGCAGACGGAAAGCTTTACAATTCGCTTGAATTCCCCGAGCTTGAAATTCTTGACAGAGTAGGCGGCGGCGACAGCTTTGCAAGCGGTCTTATTTACGGATTAATGACTTACGGCGACGCACAGAAGGCGGTTAACTACGGCGTTGTTCACGGCGCGCTTGCCATGACTACCCCGGGCGACACCTCAATGGCATCGCTTAAAGAGGTTGAAGCAAAGGTTAACGGAGCTTCGGCCCGCGTTCAGAGATAAGGAGAAGGAATATGGCTACTAAATTTGAAACGCTCAGCAAAATTCAGGAGGCAGGTATTGTTGCAGTTGTTCGCGCAACCTCTGTTGAACAGGCTGAAAGAATTACGAACGCTTGCATTGAAGGCGGCGTTGCGGCAATTGAGCTTACCTTTACCGTACCGCATGCAGACAAGCTTATTGAAGCTATGAGAGCTAAATACAACAACGGTGAAATCATAATCGGCGCAGGCACGGTTATGGACGCCGCAACTGCAAGAATTGCAATTTTAGCAGGCGCGGAATATGTTGTATCTCCTTACTTTGACCCCGAAACGGTACGCTGCTGCAACCGCTACGGTATCCCCTCAATGCCCGGTATTTACACACCTACCGAGGCTGTTCGGGCTATGGAAGCGGGCGCCGACGTGCTGAAAGTTTTCCCCGGCGACCTTGCGGGCCCGCAATTCATAAAAGATATTCACGGCCCCATCCCCCACGCTGTAATGATGCCCTCCGGCGGAGTTGACATTGACAACGTTAAGGATTGGATTAAGGCGGGCGCGATTGCAGTCGGCGCGGGTTCTTCGCTTACGGCGGGAGCCAAAACGGGCGACTACGGCAGGATTACAGAAACGGGTAAAATTTTCGTTCAGCGCATAAAGGAAGCGCGCGAGGAAATGAAATAGACTTTAAGGAGCGGAAAACCGCTCCTTTTTTATTGTTGACTATACTGTTTATTTTATATATAATTAAGGTGATGGAATATACGCAAAAAGAGAACAGGAGGAATATTTATGAAAAAAACTCTTTCGCTTATATTATCGTTATTAATGCTTGTAAGCATTATCGGCGGCGTAAGCTTTAACGCACTTGCCGACGAGGTAATTGACATTGTTACCCTCGGTATTCAGTACAA
>JAFYGD010000143.1 GCA_017543415.1 Eubacterium sp.
ATTACCTCGTCAACGTAGCCGAGCTTGTGGTCCTGGAACTTCTTTTTAATGTTTTCCTTAACTATTTCGGGGTTTTCCCTTACAAATTTTATATCAAGCATATTATTCTCCTTTACTCAATTGATAATTGATAATGTATAATTGATAATTTCGGGTGCTGCGCACGGCTATTAAGAATGAGGATACTCGCTACGCACAAACAATTAATTGGGGTGCGGGGTATCCCCGCCCAAAATTCTTAATTCTCAATTGTCAATTATCAATTATTATTCATTATATAGCGCATTTGCAATATTCTTTAAATCGTCAGGCGAATAGAATTCAATCTGAAGCGTTCCGCCCTTGCCCGAATTTACAACCTTTACCTTTCTTCCGAGCGTTTCCGCAAGCGAAAGCTCAACCTCGTTGTAAAACGAATCGCGGCGGGCGTTGCGGCTGCGGGATGCCGCTCTGCGCGGTGCTCTCGCCATTTTTTCAACGTCGCGCACCGTAAGTTTACGTGAAACAATCTGGTTTGCCGCCTCAAGCATCATGGCGGGATTGTCAAAGGCAAGCAGCGCCCTTGCGTGACCTGCTGAAATGGCTCCGTTTTTGGTCATTTCCCTTACCTCCTCGGGTAAGCGCAAAAGGCGGAGCGCGTTTGCTATTGCGGGGCGGGATTTACCTACTGCGTTTGCAATTTCCTCCTGCGTGTAGCCGCATTTATCCGCAAGCGCCTGAAGTCCTTCCGCCTCTTCAATCGGATTGAGGTCCTCTCTCTGCAGGTTTTCAATTATCGCAAGCTCCATAGCCTCGTTGTCCGAAAGCTCCTTGATTACAACGGGAACCTCAGTAAGCTTGCACATCATAGCCGCGCGCCATCTGCGCTCGCCGGCTACAAGCTGATAGTTGCCCGACGGCATCGGACGAACGAGCAGCGGCTGAAGTATGCCGTGCTGCTCGATTGACTGAGCAAGCTCCGCAAGAGCCGCTTCGTCAAAGGTTTTACGCGGCTGGTCGCGGTTAGGAACAATCTCGCTTATCGGCAGGGTGTTCGTGCTTAATCCGTCGTCAATGCTGTTTTCCTGCATCAGCGCACCGAGCCCCTTGCCGAGCCCTGACATTTTCTTTGCCATATCTATTCTCCTTTTTTAGTTATCTTTCTTATATATCTACATTTCGGGAAGTTGCTGCAACCTATAAACACTTCGCCTGTTGCTTTGTTTCTGCGCTTCACTAAATCGTTACAACACCAAGGACAAAGCCCGTAATCCTGTGGTTCGTTCTGTTTCTTTATTTCTTCTCTAAACTTTGCGACATAGTCAGTTCTGTTTTCAGAATGGAAAGAAAGAACATATTCCGCATCTTGTAACATTACTTTTCTGCTGTTTTCTGTTAGTTTTGACTCTGTACACATCTTTTTAATTGTTGCAACAAGATTGTCGGCGCGGATTACTTTATTTTTAATATCTTTAGGGGCATACCTATCATTTATTACGGTCTTTTTGTTGGCAAGAACAACAAGCGGCTTTGTATAGTTTTCAAATGTTTTATTAATACCTGCTGTTCTGATTTTACCGGCACCCTCCATACGTTTGCGTTTCAAAACCGTCATGTGTCTTTCGTTTTGCGTTATAGGAGATTCTATTCCTTCTGTTACTCTTTTGCCGTTAACATCATATATTCGGATAAAATCACCTTTATTGTTAATTGTGATGTTTCCGTAAAGGTTTTTGCACTCAATTATAAAATCCAATTTAGGAGTAAGAACATAATAATCTATTTGTGCTGATAATCCATCGCATTCAACATATAAATCGCGGATAACAAACATATCCATGTTGCAATAGTTTAATTGAAACATTATCTCATCTTCGCCGTTATTGCCGCGTTTTAAAACATTTATAGTCTTACTAATCTCGTCTTTTAAATCTCCCTCTGCCTGCTTTTCAAGTTCTTCAAGCTCCTTAATTTGAGTAGTAAGATTGTCAGCTTCTTTTAGGACGGTAACTTCTGGCTTTCTAAAAATACTCATAATTACCACCTACTGCTTTTTGAGGAATTCGTCTACGAATTTTTTGTAAGCGAAGGACGCTTTTGAATACTTTTCGTAATAGATAACGGGCTCGCCGAAGGAGGGCGCTTCCGCAATCTTAACGCTTCTGGGTATCATTGTCTTATAGGGCTTTCCGGGGAAGTATTTATTAACCTCGTCAATTACCTGCTGGTTAAGCTTAAGACGGCTGTCATACATAGTGAAAAGCACGCCTTCAAGCTCAAGGTGGCTGTTATATTCTCTTTTAACCGTTCTTACGGTGTTCAGAAGCTGGCTTAAACCCTCAAGCGCGTAGTATTCGCACTGAAGCGGAACTATAAGGGTATCCGCAGCAACAAGCGCATTGATTGAAA
>JAFYGD010000144.1 GCA_017543415.1 Eubacterium sp.
AAATACCCGGACGCAAAGCTCGTTATGAGCGCTAACGCGCTGAGGATGCTGCCGCAGTTTGCCGATGTTGACACTTCAAGAGTTATTGCGGTTAAAGAAAACGACACGCTTGAGCTCGGCACTCACACGCTCACCTTCTTTACAGCGGCGATGGTACACTGGCCGGAGGTTATTGTAAGCTACGACAGCGCGGATAAGGTTTTATTCTCCGCAGACGCGTTCGGCAAGTTCGGAACGGTTGACGCAGACGAAGGCTGGTCCTGCGAAGCAAGGCGTTACTACTTCAACATTGTAGGAAAATACGGAAAGCAGGTTCAGGCTCTTTTAAAGAAAGCTGCTGCGCTTGATATTAAAACCATATGCCCGCTGCACGGCCCCGTACTTACGGACACAATTCCCGAAGTGCTTAAGCTTTACAACACCTGGTCGGCTTACGAGCCCGAGGACAAGGGCGTATTTATTGCCTGCGCTTCCATTCACGGCAACACCCTTGAAGCGGCTGAAAAGATGAAGGAAATCCTTGAAAAGAAGGGCTGCCCGAGAGTTGCTATGGCAGACCTTTGCAGAGAGGATATTGCGGAATGCGTTGAGGACGGGTTCCGCCACAGCGTACTGCTTTGCATGGCTTCAAGCTATGACGGCGGAGTTTTTGCGCCGATGAGCGATTATCTTAACCACCTTAAACACAAGGCGTTTCAGAACAGGAAGGTTGCGCTTGTTGAAAACACCTCATGGGCTCCGAGCGCAATACGCACGATGAAGGCGGAATTTGAGGATATGAAAGATATTACTATCCTTGACAAAACGGTTTCAATCAAAACAAGACTCACAGCTGAAAACATTAAAGAGCTTGAAGAGCTTGCAGACCTGATAATTGAAAATGTATAAAAAACAACCCCGCATCAGCGGGGTTTATTTTTATCTTGAAATGCGGAAAACCTTTACGCCGTGAGGCGGAACGGAGCAGGCAATTTTTGCTCCCTGCGCTCTGTCGTCCGACCATAAATCGTGGATTTCATAGTCGCGCGGTGAAGGTCTGAATTCAAGGTATTTTTCATCCTTAAGGCTGTCAAGCTCAAAGTCAACAGGCTTTTTCTTACCGCTTGTATTAAAGAAGCAAAGCGCCGTATCGCCGTTATAAAGCGGACGGGCAATAGTATCAATACCGCCCTTGCGGCTGATAAGCTTTGCAGGCTTAACAAGCGGGTCCTGGTCAATAAGAATAAGGCTGTTATTTGTAAGAATATTAAGAATTGCAGCGCTTTTCTTTGAGCCGTCCTCAAGCTTACGGATATCGTTACCGAGAACGAGCGGCGCGGCAAGCATACACCAAAGGGTGAAATGCGATTTATTTTCATCAATATTGAGCTTACCGTTGCCGACCTCAAGCATATCGGGGTCATTAACGTGGCCGGGAGAGGAATACTTATAAAGCTTAAGCGTTTTTTTGTAAAGCGAAACAATGCTGTGCCAGCCGGAATTGATATCCATTGTTGTTCGCCACATATTTCCTGCCTTTGCGCCCCAGTTCCACGGGTTGCCCCAGCCCCATTCGCAGATTGAATAGGTAATCGGCTTTTCTTCGGTATGGGAATATTCAGCCCATTCCCTTGAAGCCTGCTTTAATGCGTCGCCCATACGCTTATACTGGATATATTCGCTGTCGGCAGAGGTAACTACGGGGTTACAGAGCTTAATGGTGTTTTCACCGGTTTTAAGCTTAACCTCAATCTGCAGCCTTGCGTCAGGTGAAAAGCTGTGGCCGGACGGAAAATGCGCCTCATACATTACGCCGTTAACATAAACCTGCATATAGCGCTTGAAGTTAATCCAGTTTTTATTGCTGTGTATTGTCATTACATACCAGCCGCCGTTATCAACCGAAAGGCTGAAGGTTGCCGTACCTGCGCCGTGGTTAAGATAACCGATACCCTTACCAGTAGGCAGCTCCTTCATTTTGATTACCTTTGCCCTGCCGGTAAACTTTGCGTGCTCGGGCTTGAGGGTATATTCAGCGTGGTGACCTTTGCGGCTTAAATCTATGTACTCAATTACGGGCGATGAGCCGCTGAGCTTTTTATGGTGGCAGAAATCGTATTTAAGATATTCTACGCCCCACGACGCAATCGTTCTTGCGTCAAGAAGCTCGTTGCCGAGAGAAGCGGGTAAATCCTCGCAGGTGTGGGAACCGTTGGAGGAATAAAGCCCCATTTTCAGACCGAGAGCGTTAATCCTTCTGCAAAGCTCTTCAATACCGGAGGGGAAGGTTTCAAGGTCGCCCTGAAGCTTACCGTCCTCATCGCGCATTGAGCTCTGCCAGCAGTCGTCAAGGTTAACGTACTGATAACCCGCATCTGCAAGCCCTGTATCAACAAGCACCTTTGCGCTGTCATAAATGCTCTCCTCGCTGATATGGTGGCGAAGCGTATTCCAGCTTGACCAGCCCATAATAGGAAGGCGGTTGCCGTTTTCATAATCGGGCACGTCGCTGATATCAATAGTCAGCTTTTTTCTGCCTATAGCCTTTAACATGCAGAGCGGGCATTTGCCGTCTGCCTTCATGGCAAGAAACCACGTTACAAATACTACAAACGCTACTACAAGAACAGTTAACAATACTATTAATGCTGTTGTCATAACAATCCTATCTCCTTAAAATAGGCGAATTCCTTTTCGGCTTCGCCCTTTGTTTCATCACTGCCGATATTTTTAACCGACTTTTTAACAAAGCCCTTGTTATTTTTGAAATTGTACCAGATTCTGTACGCCCAGGCAGCGGGCGTAAGATAAGGCTTTCCGTCAATAAAATTGATATAGTCTATGCCCTTCAGCTTTTCGTAAGACGGGAAAAGAAGGTGAAGCCTTGCAGAAAAGCCCGAGCTGTTCCTGCCCTCTTCAAGCTCTCGGCGCTGAAGAACGGCGGCGGTATTTCGGTTGATATTGCCGAAGGCGCCGTACTGAAGCAGGAATTCCTCCGTTTTTTCGGTATCAACCCCGTAATCCGCGCCTGCGCCGAACCACTTAAAGCAAAGCGTAAGAATAACCTTTGCAAATTCGCCGAGCCCCGCGCTTTCAAGTATTTCAAAAACGCTGTTTAAATCAATACTGCATTTATTCAGCATAACCGCAAGGTCAAGAATAAGCTTCAGCCCCGCGCCGTAAAACATAAAGTGGTGGGCAATATGGGCAATCAGATAGGCAAAGTGGTAATTATCCTCAAGCCTGCCCGAACAGCCGTCAAAAACTCCGTGCTGCATGGCGTTTGCAAAGACCTCTTCGGAATTGCTTTTGCCTGCCCTTCCGCTGATAATCTTTGTATGTACCTCAACGGTAACGCCGTCTTTAATATAGTTATAAACGGGGCCGTTTGCCCTGTCCAGCGAAAAGCCCTCTGCTTTAAGCAGGGCTTTTGCCTTATCCCTGTTTTCTTCGTCAATCATAACGTCAACGTCGCCCATAACGCGGGCTTCGGGTATGGGATACAGCTCCCTTAAAACGATGCCTTTAAAGAAGATATGCGGCACCTCGTTATCGGAAAGGAGGCTGTCAACCTCCGAAGCGATATCGCCCTGCACCTTATACCTTACAAACGCTTCAAAGAAATCTTTTTCAAAACTTTTAAGCGCTTCTTCAGGTATGATGTCCTTATTTTCAGAAGTGTTCAGCACGCTGAAAACAGCGGGGCTCAAATTATGACGGTTTGAAAGCGCGTAAAGTCTTTCAAAATCAAGCCCCTGCGGCACCGTTACCTTTTTGTTTTCAAGATACGCTTTGCAAAGCGTTACAAGATAATCAAGTTCACTCATTTTATTAACCGAAAACGGCTGCGCCGATAACAAGGCTTAAAACCGTTATAATAAGCCCTGCAATAAAAACGCCTACCGCAATAACGCCGAAGCTCTTTTTCCTGTCAAGATGAAGCAGCGAGGCAAGCAAAGCGCCCGTCCAGCCGCCCGTACCGGGAAGCGGGATTGCAACAAAAAGCAGCAAGCCCCATATTCCGTACTTATCAATTTTATCCTTCTTTTTAAGCGTATGCTCCTCAAGCCAGTAAATAGGTTTGTTTATATACGGAACCTTTTTAAGCAGCTCAAAGATTTTGTTGATAAGAAGAAGGATAAAAGGAATAGGCAGAATATTGCCCAGAAAGCTGATAACAAATCCTAAAAACGGATTCATACCCAAAAGCACGATGGCGGTAAACATACCGAGCCTGCACTCCAGAATAGGCATTAGCGAGATGATAAAAACAACAAGCCAGTCGGGTATGCCGTGGGCAGATAAAAACTCCTGTATAGCCTGACATATTTCCTGCATATAGCACCTCTAAATATAATTATTATCGTTTAAGAAATCGTGGGCGGATTTAAGAATATTCTTATCGTTATCAAATTTAAGAAGATTCATTGCCTTATCATATGTAAGCCAGATATAATCCTCTATTTCGCTTGCCTGGATAACCGTTGAGGTATCCTTTGTTGTACCTACAAAAATTGAAACCTTCTTTTCAATCCTGTCCCTGATTTTATACCTTGAAATACTTTCAAAGCCCTCAATTATGCTGATATGAATTCCCGTTTCCTCAAGCACCTCGCGGTAGGCGGTTTCCTCCTTGGTTTCGCCCTTTTCAATATGCCCCTTGGGGAAGCCCCAGTGAGCCGAGCGTTTATTCTTAATAAGAAGGTAACGCACCTCGCCGCGAATGTCGCGGAAGACAACAGCGCCGCAGCTGCTTTCGTAAAGACATTCAAGGTTATAGCCTTTAAAATCGTTTTCAAGGTCAATATATTCCCTGATATCGTTGATAATAAAACGGGTGCTTTTCGGCGCAACTATCCAGATATAATCCTTTTCCTTACGGTTTGAGAGTATTGCAATAACCCTGCCGTCAAAATTACGCACGGGATGATGAATACCCATAATAAAAGCTGTTTGGTTTTCATTGCCGTAAACCGTGCCGAAGTTAAGTGGATAGGTGCCGCCCGTTTCATTATCAGAGCCTATGGGATTAACCACCCTGACTCTAACATATTTTCCGAGCATTTTTTCACCACCGATAATAGGGGAAGAATGCTGCAATATAGACTTCCCCAAGATAACATGGTTATATTATACATAAAATAATATATTTAAACAAGAGTAAAATATTAAATAAATGTAAAAAAAGCGGGAGGGCAACGCCCTCCCTTACGGTTTTTATAATCTTACGGGAATATTATTCTCTTTAAGATATTTTTTGAGTTCGGGAACGGGGAGCTCGTTAAAGTGGAAAAGGCTTGCCGCGAGCACTGCGTCAGCCTTACCTTCGGTAAGAACGTCAAGGAAATGCTCCGCCTTTCCCGCACCGCCGGAGGCAATAACGGGAA
>JAFYGD010000145.1 GCA_017543415.1 Eubacterium sp.
ACTAAAAGGACTCTGAAAATTGTTCAGCCAGCTGAAGAAGGAGATTATACACGTTATTATTTGGATGATTTACGAAGCGAACGAAAAATAGAAATATTTGCATTGAAACAGTATTTGAAAGAAAAATTTGATATTGATTTTAAGCCTAGAAATGATAAATCAACATTTTGATAATAAACAGAATTTACTTTTAGTTAGATAATAGTACATTATATTGTACCTTTCGCATATATGTGCTAATTTTAAATATTACAAATTGTAACCTTTTTAGCGATAAAAAACGCCTGAAACGCAGTTGTAGCAACGGTTTCGGGCGTTTTTGTATAGGGTATTGTCAGTAAAAGACCAAAAACGTAGATAATAGACAATATTTGCGTAAAAATTGGATAAATTTAGGGTGAAATTTTTGAACTTGTTGTAATTGCACAAATTCTGTTGACAGTATTTGGTAATCTGTACAAAAATATCGTCTAAACTTGACAATGGCACCTGCCGCGGCGAGGACTATCAAAGACTTTCTTCACGATACAAAAACTTCGTCAGAAGACTACGATTTAATCCTTACGGGCGACCTTGGCTATACAGGTACGGAGCTGCTTCACGAAATACTTGAAATTGAGTATAACCTGAATATTCAGAGCGTTCATAACGATTGCGGGCTTATGATATACGATTTAAAAAAGCAGGACGTAAATTCGGGCGGTTCGGGCTGCGGCTGCAGCGCTTCGGTGCTTTGTTCCCATATTCTTAAAAGAATAAAAAACGGCGAGCTTAATAAGGTGCTTTTTGTTGCAACCGGCGCGCTTATGAGCCCGACCTCAACAAAGCAGGGCCAGCCTATTCCCGGTATTGCCCATGCGGTTTTAATACAAAAATAAAGCAGCTGATTCAGCTGCTTTTATAATTTATCTATTGTAGTTTTTACAATTTGTTCCGCGTCAAAGCCTTCAACGTCAAGCATTTCTGCTTTTATTAAAGTCGCTTTCGGTATTCCCATAAACGTTTGGGCAAGCTCTTTTATGTAACCAAAGCTGTAATCGGGAACATACGGACCTCCGGCAGTAGTAACGTAAAACAGTTCTTCCGCCCTGCAAAGTCCGTGCGGCGAACCGTCGGGCGCGTATTCCGAAACAATGCCGGTTACATAGATGTTTTCAATGTATAATTTGAGCAGCGACGGGAAAGAAGAATCCCAGTACGGTGCGGAAATTACAATTTTATCCGCTTTTGCAAACTGTTTTGCAAGGTCAAACATCTTATCCGAGTAGTCGCCTTTTTCAATAAGCCCCGTGCGTTTTTCAAGCCTTTCTTCGTTCAGAGGCTGAAGGCCATTTTCGGGAAGATATAGCTCAGTATATTCGTTTCCGAGTTTTTTAAGTAAAGCCCTTGCAATTCTGTCAGTGCGCGATTCGCTGCGGGGGCAGCTGTTAATATATAAAATCATTTTTTTGACCTTTCCGTTTTATTCACATGTTTCTTCGCTTTCGTTAAGAATACCGTAAAGCCACATTCTGAATTCATTGAAGTGTTTTGGGAAATTCTGCGAGCCGTCTGCCTGAAGCCTTTCCCCTCCGTTATAAACTGCGGTAAGTTTAAACATAGTTCCGTCAAGCACGCCCCTTGGGTGGTTCCCGTGAAAACCGTTCCACTTAATGAAATCAAATCCGTTCAGCGCGTCAATAACCGTCTGCTTTTCGCAAATAGTTCTTTTTATCGGCATTCTCTCTTCGCTGCCGTTTGCATATGACATATTGTAATACGCAATTTCAATGCTGTTTTCGGCGGAAGTAAACTCATATTCTTCAGTAACGCGCATTCCGCTAAGACGAAGATTCAGAAAATCAATATCGGTAATTGTATTGCCTTTTGGATTATTATGACTTTTCAAAAACATATCTTCATCTCCCGTCATTTATCTGTAGTATTTTTCAATTCCGCCGTAGCCGATAATCAGCTTGTTATCGCGGGTTTTGTTAATAAAGTTTTTAAGCCTTTTTTCAAATTCCCGCGGCCGTTTTCTTGCCGCGTCAATGTATGCAATCCGTATTCTTTTGTACGGCTCGGTGAAGGACTGATAGTTCTTCCATGCATCTTCGTCATTTTTTATTTCGTCAATAATATCCTGTGGAAAAACGAAAGGCGTGGTTATAAGCTGTTTAACGCTTTCCTTAACTTTGGGGTGAAGCAGGTTGTGAGCGTCAAGCCATATCAGCCTCTCAATGTTCGGCTGTGAATACGGGCTGTTTTTTCTTCGCGGTGTAAACCGCCTTATGTGGTGCTTTTCATCAAGAGTTCCCGCAACCCCGTCAATCCATCCAAAGCAGAGTGCTTCCTCAACCGCGTCGTTGTATGAAACGCTTTTTTCACCGGAATCAACTGTCGGAAAAACAAACCATATTTCTTCTTCGCTGTCAAAATGCTCCGAAAGCCAGCGTCGCCACTCGCTTCTTTCACCTGCATAAAACAAATTGCGTTCTTTCATTTAATTAACTCCCGTAAAAATGCCTGATAATTCGGAAGAATTTATCAGATTGATGATTGTAAATCAAACGATGTGTTGTATAATTGAATTGTAGACATAATCCGTTCATTTGTCAAGGAGATGTAATATGTTAAAGCTCTTGAAATGCATGGGAAGTAAAAGATAAAAACAGACTGTAACATCCGTAAGATATGTGTTATAATAGGGTACATAAAGGAGAATTTATATGACTTACCATCTTGCAATAGATTTGGGTGCGTCAAGCGGGCGCCACATCCTCGGTTATATTGAAAACGGTAAAATTGTGCTTGAAGAGGTACACCGTTTTGAAGATTATCTTAAAGAGGAAAACGGCTCTCTCACCTGGGATATTGAAAAAATGGTGCGTGAGGTTAAGGCGGGTATCGCAAAATGCGGCGAGCTCGGTAAAATTCCCTCAACAATCGCCATTGATACCTGGGGTGTAGACTACGTTCTGCTTGATGAAAACAAAAACGAGCTTCTTCCTGCCTATGCCTACCGTGATAACAGGAATAACCTTATTCAGCCCGAGGTTGAAAAGGTAATTACCCAAAAGGTGCTTTATGCCAAAACGGGTATTCAGAAGGCTAATTTCAACACCCTCTATCAGCTTTACTGCGATAAAAAAAGCGGAAAGCTTGAAAAGGCGAAGTACTTTTTAATGATGCCCGATTACCTTGCGTTTAAGCTTACGGGCGTTATTAAAAATGAGTATACAGAGGCTTCAACCTCAAATCTTATCAATGCAAAATCAAAAATCTGGGATACCGGAATACTTGATACCCTCGGAATAAAAAAGGATATTTTCAGCGATGTATCGCTGCCCTGTACAAAAGTCGGCGCGCTTATGGGCTTTGATTTTGAAAGCACGGTAGTCCTTGCTCCCTCCCACGATACAGCAAGCGCGGTGGCCGCTTGTTCTACGGGTGACAACGGGGTTTACATATCCTCGGGTACGTGGTCGCTTATAGGTACGGAAAACCCCGAACCCGTTTTAACCGAAGAAGCGCTTAAAGCCAACTTTACCAACGAAGGCGGAATTAATTTCCGTTACCGCTTTCTTAAAAATTTTATGGGTATGTGGCTGTTTCAGAATATCCGTAAGGACTTGAATAAGAATTATACCTATGATGAAATGATGAAGCTTGCAGAAAAAAGCGGCAGATTTGAGGAAATTGATACCAACGCTCCCGAATTTCTTGCACCGGATAATATGATTGAAGCAATAAGAGCTTATCTCGGTAACGAGAGTCTGCCCGTTGAAGTTGTAATCAATTCGGTTTACCATTCGCTTGCAAAAGCGTATGCAGGCGTTGTAAAGGAAATAGAAGAAATCAGTAATAAAACGGTTGATACAATAAACATTGTCGGCGGCGGAAGCAAGGACGCTTATCTAAATAAGCTGACCGCAAAGTACACGGGTAAAAGGGTGCTTGCGGGTCCTGTTGAAGCCACGGCAACGGGCAATATTATTTCCCAGATGATGTATTCAAAAGAGGTTAAAACTCTTGAAGAGGCAAGGGAGCTTGTTAAGTTATCCTTTGATATTAAGGAGGTTATGTAATGCCATATACTGAAGCAAAAAAGATTTACGCAGAATTCGGCGTTGATACGGATGCGGCAATAGCAAAGCTTAAAAACGTTCCGCTCTCCCTCCATTGCTGCCAGGGCGACGACGTGCGCGGCTTTGATACGGACCCGAGTAAACCGCTCACAGGCGGTATTCAGACCACGGGTAATTACCCCGGCAGAGCCCGTACTCCCGAAGAGCTTATGGCTGATATTGACGAGGTTTTAAAGCTTGTTCCGGGCAAGGTAAAAATGAACCTTCACGCCTCCTATGCAATTTTTGACGATGGTACCCCGTGGGCGGACCGCGATAAATTAGAGCCAAAGCATTTTAAAAAGTGGGTTGACTTCTGTAAGGAAAGGGGACTCGGCTGCGATTTTAACCCCACCTTCTTTTCGCACCCGAAGTGCGACCCCTTAACCCTTTCCTCACCTGACGAGGAAACCCGAAAATTCTGGATTGACCACGGTAAAGCCAGTATAAGAATTTCACAGTATCTTGCCGAAGAGCTGGGGGAGCCCTGCGTTATGAATATCTGGACGGGAGACGGCTTTAAGGACATTCCCGCCGACCGCATCGGTCCGCGTGAAAGATACCGTGACAGCATTAACGAAATTCTTTCCGAGCCTTACGATTTCAGCAAGGTTAAGCCCTGTATTGAAAGCAAGGTTTTCGGTATAGGCGTTGAGGCTTATACAGTCGGCTCGGCTGAATTTGCTCTTTCCTATGCGGCACTTAATATGGATAAGTGTATTCCCCTTATGGATAACGGCCACTACCATCCAACCGAGGTTGTAAGCGACAAAATTCCCGCTCTCCTTGCGTTCTTCCCTGAAATTGCTCTGCATATTACCCGTCCTATCCGCTGGGACAGCGACCATGTGGTTCTCTTTGACGATGAAACAAAGGAAATCGCAAAGGAGATTGTTCGCTGCGGCGGTCTTGACGGTAAGGTCAATATGGCGCTTGACTATTTTGACGCAAGCATTAACCGTATTTCTGCGTGGACAGTCGGCTTCCGCAACGTGCAAAAGGCCCTGCTTTTTGCTCTGCTCGAACCTGCCTGCCTTAAAGAGCTTCAGAACAGCGGCAACTTCACTAAATTAATGGCTGTTCAGGAGGAGCTTAAAACTCTGCCCTTCGGCGAGGTGTGGAACGAATACTGTAAGGTTTGCGGAGCCCCCGCAGACGGAAAGTGGTTTTCAGAGGTTGAACGCTATGAAAGC
>JAFYGD010000146.1 GCA_017543415.1 Eubacterium sp.
CCCGTTAAGGTTTCCTCAACCTGAACACCGTAGCTTCTGCCTATATTTGCGCCGAGCTCGCTTGTAACTATCGTTTTAACAAGGGTTGATTTTTCATTAAGCTCGTTTTTATGCATTTCGCAGATGAACTTAACGAGCAGAGCGCCCGTCTGGTTACCCGTAAACAGAATGTAATCGTTTCCGTTTTTAACTGCAATGCCGACGCGGTCGCAGTCGGGGTCGGTACCGAGAACGAGGTCAGCGCCGCTCTCCTTTGCCTTTTCAATGGCAATAGTAAGGGCGTCCTTTTCCTCGGGGTTAGGGCTGCGGACTGTACTGAAATTGCCGTCGGGCAGCTCCTGCTCCTTAACAACGGTAACGTTCATATTCCTTAAAACCCTGCGAACGGGAAGATTGCCCGTTCCGTGAAGCGGAGTATAAACGATTTTAAGGTCGGAAGGCTCGGTATAAACGCTTTGCTCCTCAACCCTTTTAATGTATTCGTTAAGAACGTCCTCGCCGATATAGGTAATTCCCTCGTTGCTGTCGGAAAACGGGATTGAAGAAAAATCCTCAACCTTATTTATGTATTCAAGGGCTTTTGCCGCGTCGTCGGTACAAAGCTGGCAGCCCTTTTCATCGTAAACCTTGTAGCCGTTATATTCCTTCGGGTTGTGGGAAGCGGTAATCATTACGCCGCACGAACAGCCGAGGTAAGCAGTTGTAAAGCTTAAAACGGGAACGGGAACGAGCGTTTCGTAAATATACACCTTAATTCCGCAGGAAGCGAAAATGCCCGCGGCGGTTTTTGCAAAGAAAGCAGAATTATTCCTGCTGTCGTAAGCAATGGCAACAGAGGGATTACTGCCCTTTTCCGCTTTGATATAATTTGCAAGACCGAAGGTTGCCTTACCTACCGTGTACTTATTCATACGGTTTGAGCCCGCGCCCATAATTCCGCGCAGACCGCCTGTGCCGAAGGCAAGGTCCTTATAAAACCTGTCCTCAATTTCCTTTTCGTCATTTATGCTTTCAAGCTCTTTCTTCGTGTTTTCGTCAAAGGTAAGCCAAAGCTTATATTTTTCTTTATAATCCATAATATTCCTCCGTATTCAGAGTAATTATATCATATATTTATTTTTATTACAATAAAAAAACGGGTGTTAAACACCCGTTAATTATTATTTATCCTTGTTTTTCTTTTGCGCCTTTAAAGCCTTGCGGGCTTCAAGCTCTGCCTTTTCTGCTTCGAGCTTTTGCTGCGCCTTTTCCTCTGCTATGCGCTCTTCCTCCTCAGCGGCTGCCTTAGCCTGTTCGTACTGAGCGGAAATTTCGTCAAGCTTACTGTAGTTTTCACACTGCTTCAAAAGCTTTTCAGCGTCGTTATACGGCTTTGCTGCGCGGTTGAACTTTGCAAATTCGTCCATAAGCGCCTTCGCCTTTTTCTGAACGTCCTTCTTTTCGTCAACAAGTGCTTTGGAAGCAGCTTTGTCGCCGTTCTGATTTGCCTCGTAAATCTGTTTGTCAAGCTCGTCCTCTTTGTCAAAAAGAGCGGTTAAAGCGTTCATATCGGGCTTAACAAATGCGTTGAGAGTACCGTAGTACTTATCAAACGCGCGCCTTGCGGAAAGCTTGCTCTTGGCGTATTCAATACGGAAGGAGCGGAATTCCCTTTCTTCCTCTGTGGTTTTGGGAAGGGCTTTGGCCTCCTTAACCTCCGCCTTAACGCTTTCAAGGTTAATTCCGTTAATGAATTCAAGGCCCTGAAAATAGATACCCCTGTAAACCTCAAGCTTATGCTTACCGAGCTCGGAATCAAATTTGTCAAGCTCCTTGCAGACGAACTTGGAAATATCTATATCCTCATTAAACGCAACGGTTTCCTTATATGCCTTCTTGGCTTCCTTGCGTTCTGCCTTGGGAGCGTTTTTATAATCGGACTTGCTTACGGGCTTCGGCTCGGCTACAGCCATTTCCCTTGCGTTTTCAACAAGGTCGATAGCCTCAACGAGCTGAGCGTTTTTAAGGGCACCGTTTGCATAGTCCTCAAACAGAGCACGTACCTGAAGAACGCGTATAACGCTCTTCTGCTTCTTTTCGTTGAAATCGTAGAAGAAATACGGAACAACGTTAAGGAACGCGCCTACAGCCGCCATAATAACAAGGGCGGGAAGGAATTTATACAAGAGGTCGGGCTGACCGGTCTTTATATCAAGAATATCAAACGCCTTTTCGTAACCGTTGCCCTCGTAAATACCGAATTTTTCCTGAATAGCGGGAAGAACGGCGGAGGTTGCAAGGGTAACGACGTTACCTATTGTTGCAACAGCTGCGAACATACCGTCAATTCTTTCACCGGATTTATACTGCTGGAAATCGCGTATATCCGCCTGAATTGCAGGGGTTGTAATCTGTTCAACCGAACCGAACAGGTAGTTTATCCAAACGCAGATTACAAGCCACCAGAAATTGCGGATGTTCACAATCATCATCATGATGCAGACGATGTTCATCATATTGGCGGTAATAA
>JAFYGD010000147.1 GCA_017543415.1 Eubacterium sp.
CGGCGTGCTCGGCGGAATGACAAGCGGCGCACCGCTGATTGTCAGCGTTGCGGTTAAACCCACCCCCTCAATACCCTGCGCTCAGAACAGCGTAAACCTTAAAACAATGCAAAACGAAAAGCTTACCGTTAACGGCAGGCACGACCCCTGTATTGTACCTCGCGCCGTTGCAGCGGTTGAGGCAGCGGTTGCGCTCGGTTTACTTGATATACTGTCTTAAGAGGTTAATATGAACGAATTATCAAAGCTTCGTCAGCATATAGATGAGATTGACGATAAGCTTATGCCCCTTCTTGCAGGGCGTATGGAGCTTTCAAAAGAGATTGCCGAATATAAGGCAAAAGAGGATATTCCCGTTTTAGACGAACAAAGAGAGCGGGAAATACTTGAAAAAGCCGAAAGCTACGGCGAAGAAATTAAAACGGTTTACTTATCTGTTCTTGAGGCTTCACGCAAGGTTCAGAACAATAAATAACAATACTGATTTGGAGATGGGCGTATGAAAAAAACTAAACGCCACAGAACAAAATTTATATCCTTTATTATATTTACGGTAACAACTGCGCTGATAGTGTTTCTTGCAATAGTGCTTCATAACCAGGTTAAGCTTGAAACCCAGTTTATTGCGCTTATCAACTTTTTAACCAAGCTTGATAACGCGGTTGCACAGCTTGACACCCAGGTGGAAATACTAATCTGTATTTTTGCTTTGTATATTGCAAAATGTCAGCTTCCCATACCTATGAGCTTTCTTGTTGCAATTTCGGGTATGGTGTTCCCGCTTAGCGAAGCCCTGCTTGTAAACGTTATCTTTTGCTTCTTCTTCTTTTCCGTTAAGTATGTTGAAGGCGTGTTTATCGGCGGCGGATGGACGGGAATTATTCTCAGCTTTAAGCGTATGCACTTCATACGCGACTGGATTGAGTTCAAGGGCAACGGTAATCCCTACGTTCTTACCGTAACGCGTATGATACCCGCTATTTCCCTTAGTATGATTTCAAAATACTACGGCTCGCTGAGGTATGATTTCCTTTACTATTCAATTTTAAGCCTTGTAGGCTTTGCACCGAGGCTTTATATGTATACAAAGCTCGGCGCCGCATATACAAATCCGTTTTCACCGCGGTTTATTATACCGCTTATGATAATTGTAGGCTTTTCGGGATTTACAAGCCTTATATTCAACGTTTTTTACGGAATAAAATCCCGACAGATGAACCAAACGCTGTTAATTTACAGCGAAAAAGAAAAATATAAAATTGTTTTATAAAGAGGTAAAGCTATGAAAGTTAAAGAATTAATCAGTGCTATCAATTCCGGCAGCTACGATGAAAACCTTAAAGCGGTTTACGTAATGGATTCAGCGGTTGAAAGCCAGAAGCCCCGTTATGCGGAAGCGCTGGATTCCTTCGGAGCTCTTTTCGGATACGACCGTGAGGTTAATATTATTTCCGCCCCCGGCAGAACCGAAATCTGCGGCAACCATACCGACCATAATAACGGTAAGGTAATTGCTGCCTCAATTAACCTTGACGCTATTGCCGTTGTAAGCAAAAACGAGGATAATATTATCCGCGTTAAGTCAAAGGGCCACAGAATCAACGTTGTTGATTTAAGTGACCTTGAGCCCAAAGAGGAGCGCTACGGTGATTCAACCTCGCTTGTTCAGGGCGTTGCAGCGGGCATTAAAAACCTCGGCTTTGAGGTTGGCGGCTTTGACGCGTTTACAATGAACGACGTTATGGGCGGCTCGGGACTTTCCTCCTCGGCAGCTTATGAGGTGCTTATCGGTTCAGCCGTTTCCTATCTTTTCAACGAAGGTAAGGTTAGCGCGGTTGATATTGCAAAGGTTGCCCAGTACAGCGAAAACGTATTTTTCGGCAAGCCCTGCGGACTTCTTGACCAGATGGCTTCCTCTGTAGGCTCAATCGTTAATATTGATTTTAAATCAACAAAGGAGCCTGTTATTAAGAAAATTGATTTTGACTTTGCAAAAACGGGTTATTCGCTTTGTATCGTTGATACGGGCGGCAACCATTCTGACCTTACGGACGATTACGCTGCGGTAAGAAGCGAAATGGAAAGCGTTGCAAAGGCGCTCGGCAAGAATGTGTTAAGAGAGGCTACATATGAGGAATTCTTTGCAGCCCTTCCCGAGCTTACCAAAAAGGTAAACGACCGCGCAATCCTCCGCGCAATTCATTTTTACAATGAAAACAGGCGCGTTGACGAGTGCGTTAAATACCTTGAAAACAACGATTTTGAAGGCTTTAAGAAAATTATTCTTGAATCGGGCTTTTCGTCATATATGCTTAATCAGAACGTTTATACTCCCAAAAACCCGACAGAGCAGAAAATATCCTTAGCCCTTGCAATCAGCGAAGAGCTGCTTAAGGGCAGGGGAGCATGGCGTGTTCACGGCGGCGGCTTTGCGGGAACGGTTCAGGCGTTTGTTCCAAACGATATGCTCAGTGAGTATAAAACAGTTATTGAAAGCGTGTTCGGCGAGGGTACCTGCTATGCGCTCATTATCCGTCCCGTAGGCGGTTATCAGGTAATTTAAGGTAAATCAGGAAGGCAAATAATATGAAATATGTATTTATAAATAACCCCGTTGCGGGCAATAAGAATAAGGAAAAAATCCTCTCACGCATTAAATCCACCTTCCGTCAGCTTGACGATGAAATGATTGTGGAAAACACAATGTATTCAAATCACGCAAAGGAAATTGCGGCAGAGTATGCAAATAAATACGGCGCAGAATGCGTTGTTGTTTCCTGCGGCGGTGACGGAACGGTGCATGAAATTGCAAACGGACTTGCGGGAACGGAAACTCCTTTAATGGTTTTACCGCTCGGTACGGGAAACGATTTTGCAAAAAAGCTTTATAAAACAAAGAATATAAATGTTGAAAACGTAATTAAGTCATTCGGTCTTTATAACGGCAAGCTCCGTTATGACGTAAAGCCCATAGACCTTATTGATTATAATGGCGAAAAGTGCATTAACGTTATGTCCTTCGGGCTTGATACGCTTGTTGAAACCCTCGGTAAAAAGATTGCAAATAAGGCTCCGTTTTTAGGCCATCAGGCGTATAACGTTGCAATTGTACCCGTTATTACAAAGCCGCTTCATTATAAAATCAGCTTTGATATTACCTGCGTTGACAAGGAAACCGGCGAGGAATATCAGTTTAAAGAGGATAATAAGGACTTTGCTCTTTTTGCAATCTGTAACGCAAGCTATTACGGCGGCGGTTACTGCCCCGCACCGGACGCAGAGCTTGACGACGGACTTCTTGATATGGCGCTTATAAACGGCTTAAGTCTTGCAAAAGCGCTTCCCATGATACCAAAGTATTCCGCAGGTACCGCAACCCAGGAAACCTTCCCCGATATTATCACTAACGGCTACGCAAAGCGCGGCAAGCTCTGGATGGAGGACGGTTCCGCCCTGCTCGGCAACTGTGACGGTGAGAATTTTGATTATAACGAGCTTGACTTTTTCGTTGATGAAAAAGCGCTTAAGCTCTGCTTTATAAAGGAATAATATAAGGCGGGCCTCTGCGCCCGCCTGTTTTTACAGGAGTAGTTTATGAAAAAGGCTCTGAAAATAATCGGTTTAACCCTGCTTTCGCTCATAATTGTTATCGGCGCAGCAGCGGGAATATATTTCGGCACATATCAGTCAACTATGGTTTTTGATTTTTCCGAAAAAACGGGAGAGGTTAAAAAGGGCGCCTCGGGTTATCTTTACGGTATTGCCGAAAACGGAGTTCCGAGCGCTGAAATGGTGGAAAGCATTGACGTTCAGACCATATCTCAAAAGGTTTCCGGCGGACTTCAGCATCCTGTGGGCGATATTGATTCTGCCGATAAAATGCTTAAAGGCGTAAAGTATGAAGTGGTTTATCTTCAGGATATTTACGATACCTGGTATTATAAATATGACGATATAATGACTGCGCGCAGCAAGGGTGAATATGATTGGCAGGATTTTATAAACACTGATTATTTACCTAAAGTAGAAAAAACAGTTAAAAATATGGCGTCAAAAAGCTATAAAGCGCCTGTTGTATACTGTCTGTATAACGAGTGTGATAACGGAATATGGTTCGGTGAAAGCCAAAAGGACGATAATCCGGAGAATAAATACGGCGTGTGGTGCGACTATAACGATACGGGCAAGGATAATTTCAACCTCGGGTGGAAGCAGACCTATGACCTTGTAAAGTCGCTTGATAAAAATGCACTTATCGGCGGTTCGGGCTTCTGTGATTTTGATGTGTATGAGCTTGAATACTTCCTTACCTTCTGTAAGGACAATAACTGCTTGCCCGATATTATGATTTATCACGAGCTTGCGGAGCGCGAGGCGTATTATTTTGACGAGCACATAAGGGATTACCGCGCTCTTGAAAAAAAGCTTGGTATAAATGAGCTTGAAATAATAATTACCGAATACGGAATGATGAGCGAAAACGGCTATCCGGGCGAAATGGTAAAATACATAACCCAGTTTGAAAACAATAAGGTTTACGGTGACAGCGCTTACTGGCGCCTTGCCGATAATCTTAACGATACCTGCGCGGATGATAACAGCCCTAACGCACAGTGGTGGCTAATGCGCTGGTATACCGATATGAAGGGCGAAACCGTAAAGGGCACAAATAAGGACATCCTTTCCTCGGACTTTGCAAATTTCTTTAAGTACCGCTACGATTCATTAAGCTTTAACGGCTTTATGGGCATAGCCTCAACAAACGGCAGCGAAATTGACGTTGTATGCGGTGGCGGCGAGCGCAAATCAAGGGTGCAGCTTAAGCACCTTGATTCAACCGGGCTTTACGGCAAGGAGGTTACCGTAACCGTTGAGGAAACCGTTTATAAAGGACTCTACGGTATAGTGAATAAGCCTGTAATTATTAAGCAGTTTAACACAAAACTTAAAAAGAGCCTTACCGTTGAGCTCGGAAAGCTTGATAAGGCTAACGCGTATCATATTGTTATTACCGAAATGCAGGGTAAGGATGAAATTGAGGGAACACGCCCCGACCGCTATGAATTTGAAAACGGAACCCTCCTCGGTAAGGCATATACCTACGATTCCTACGCTCCTGCAAGTGGCGGGAACGAAGAAGGACACGACCTTGTAGGCGGTATGGAAAACGAGGGCGACGGCGTAGAGATAGCTGTTACTATTCCCGACGACGGTAACTATATGCTTGACTTCATTTACGGCAATTCAAACGACGGAAAATGGCTTGAAAACGGACGTCAGGACCCGAACGGCAGAGTAAATACAAAGGTAAAACTTTCTTTTGACGGAAAACAAAAAGATATTATTGAACTTCCTAACACAATAAAAAGCGAATATACCTCATGCTATTCTCTTCCGTACGAATATTATAAGGCGGGGGAGCACACAATCCGCCTTGAACACGTTGAAGGCACTTACGTCCTTGATTCCCTTGTTGTTACTCCCGAAAGCGGCACAGAGCAGTACATAG
>JAFYGD010000148.1 GCA_017543415.1 Eubacterium sp.
ATTTCACTTCCCTTCATTACCGCTGATGCAACAGGTCCAAAGCACCTTGAAGAAACTCTTACAAGAGCAAAATTCAATGAGATGACAGCTGACCTTGTTGAAGCAACAATGGGTCCCGTACGTCAGGCTATGGCTGACTCCGGCCTTACCATGAACGAAATTGATAAAATCCTTCTTGTAGGCGGTTCAACACGTATTCCCGCTGTTCAGGAAGCTATCAAGAACTTCGCACACAAAGAGCCCTTTAAGGGAATTAACCCCGACGAGTGCGTTGCTATGGGCGCAGCGCTTCAGGGCGGCGTTCTCGGCGGCGACATTGAGGACGGACTTCTTCTTCTTGACGTTACCCCGCTTTCACTGGGTATTGAAACAATGGGCGGTATCAACACCGTTATTATTGAAAGAAATACAACTATCCCCACCAAAAAGAGCCAGATTTTCTCAACTGCAGCCGACAACCAGCCGAGCGTTGAGGTTCACGTTCTTCAGGGTGAAAGAGAATTTGCAGCGGATAACAAAACACTCGGACGTTTCCATCTTGACGGAATTCTTCCGGCAAAACGCGGCGTTCCGCAGATTGAAGTTACCTTTGATATTGACGCAAACGGTATCGTTCACGTTTCTGCAAAGGATTTAGGCACGGGTAAGGAACAGCAAATCAGCATCACCGCTTCATCAAATATGAGCAAAGAGGATATTGACAAGGCTGTTCGTGAGGCTGAGCAGTATGCAGAGGCTGACAAGAAGCGTAAAGAGGCAGTTGACCTCAGAAACGGTGCGGAGCAGATTGCTTACCAAACCGAAAACCTTCTTAACGAAAACGGCGACAAGTTCTCCGCTGACGACAAGAGCGCGCTTGAAACAAAGCTCGCAGCGCTTAAAGACGCTCTTAAGAGCGATAACGATGACGCAATCAAGTCTGCCCAGGAGGATTTAACCAACAAGTTCTACGAGGTTTCGCAGAAGCTCTACAATGCTGCACAGCAGGCACAGGGCGGAGCTGCACAGGGCAACCCGTTTGAGGGCGCTCAGCAGGGACAGAACCCCGACGACGGTTATACCGATTACACAGAGGTTGACGAAAACTAATTTAATTTACGGGAGGGTGAAAGCCCTCCCAAAATCCATATAATTCACGGAGGGCATTATGCCTGAAAACAAGAGAGATTACTATGAAGTACTCGGCGTTAGCAAGGGTGCTTCAGATGATGAAATAAAAAAAGCATACCGCAAGGCAGCAAGGCAGTACCACCCCGACCTTCACCCCGACGATAAGGAAGCAGAGGCAAAGTTCAAGGAGTGCAACGAGGCTTACGAGATTTTAAGCGACCCCGATAAAAAAGCTCGTTACGACCAGTTCGGCTTTGCCGGAGTTGACCCCAACTACGGCGCGGGACAGGGAGGTTTCGGCGGCGGTTTCGGCGGCTTTGACGCAGATATTGACCTTGGCGACATCTTCTCCTCCTTCTTCGGCGGAGGCGGCGGTTTCGGCGGCTTCGGCGGTGCAAGAAATCCAAACGCACCGCAAAAGGGACGCGATATTCAGAGCGCAGTTACAATCACCTTTGAGGAGGCTGCAAAGGGCTGCAAAAAGACCATTGAGGTACCGCGCGTTGAGGACTGTTCGCAATGTCACGGAACAGGCGCTGCAGAGGGCTCTTCACCCAAAACCTGCCCCGACTGTCAGGGACGCGGCGTAGTTAACGTTCAGCAGAGAACAGCTTTCGGCGTAATGAGTACCCAGCGCACCTGCTCACGTTGCGGCGGCAAGGGAAAAATTATTGATAATCCCTGCCCCAAATGTCAGGGCAAGGGCAAGGTAAGAAAACGCAATAAGGTTGACATAAATATACCTGCCGGTATTGATAACCGCCAGGTTGTAAACGTACGCGGTTTCGGCGACACGGGCTTAAACGGAGGCCCGAGCGGCGACCTCAGAGTAGTTGTTAACATCAAGGCGCACAAGGACTTTGAGCGTGACGGTTACGACATCTGGTACAATAAGCACATAAGTATTGTTGAAGCAACGCTCGGTGCGGAGCTGCGCGTTCCCACACTTGAGGGAGACGTTAAATACACTATGCCCGCAGGCACTCAGCCCGGCGAGGTTTTCAAGCTCAAGGGCAAGGGAATTCAGCGCCTTAACGGCGTTGGCAAGGGCGACCTTTTCGTTAAGGTTATTGTTGATATTCCAACTAACCTTACCTCCGAGCAAAAGGATATACTTAAGCAGTTTGACAAGAGCTATGTTCCGCCGAAAAATGCGGGCAAAAAAGGTTTTTTTGATAAGTTTAAATAAAAAAGGTGCACTTCAGGTGCGCCTTTTGTCATTATTTACAATTTAATTTTAAAAGCATATCTGTTATAATACTTATATCAAACAACGGAGGATTAATTCATGGGAGGATTTTTCGGAGCAGTTTCCAAAGAGGATTGCGTTTTTGACCTTTTTTTTGGCGTTGACTACCATTCCCACCTCGGAACGAGGCGCGCAGGTCTTGCGGTTTACGATGAAAAGGACGGGTTTGACAAGGCAATCCACAACATTGAAAACGCACCATTCAGAACGAAGTTCACCAAGGAAAGCGTTGATATGCACGGCACAATGGGTATAGGCTGTATAAGCGACTTTGAGGCTCAGCCTATTCTTATCCGCTCTCACCACGGAACCTTTGCCATTGCAACGGTAGGCAAGATTAACAACACGGAAGAAATTGTTGAAAACATCATTGCCAAAAACGCTCATTTCTTTGAGATGCACGGCGGCGACATTAACCAGACGGAGCTTGTTGCCTCAATCATCAACCAGAAGGACAACCTTATTGACGGCATCCGCTATGTTCAGGAAATCATTGACGGTTCAATGAGCATGCTTATCCTTACACCCAAGGGTGTTTATGCGGCAAGAGATAAGTACGGAAGGACGCCCGTTGTTCTCGGTAAAAAGGAAAACGGCTACTGTGCAAGCTTTGAAAGCTTTGCTTACCTCAACCTAGGCTACACCGATTACAAGGTGCTTGAACCGGGCGAGGTTGTTGTTATGACCGCTGACGGCGTTAAAACGCTTGTTTCCGGTTCAGACGATATGAAGATTTGCACATTTTTGTGGATTTACTACGGCTACCCGTCATCCACATATGAGGGTATATCCGTTGAACAGGTCAGATATAACTGCGGCAAGGCGCTTGCAAAGCGTGACAAGGGAAACGTTAACCCCGATATTGTTGCGGGCGTTCCCGATTCAGGCGTTGCGCACGCTATCGGTTACGCAGGTGAAAGCGGAGTTCCCTATTCACGCCCGTTTATAAAGTACACGCCTACCTGGCCGCGTTCGTTTATGCCGACTCATCAGAGCAAAAGAGAGCTTATTGCAAGAATGAAGCTCATTCCCATAAAGGGACTTATCAACGGCAAGAGTCTGCTTATGATTGACGATTCAATCGTACGCGGAACTCAGCTGCGCGATACCACGGAATACCTTTTTGTAAACGGTGCAAAGGAGGTTCACGTAAGGCCTGCGTGCCCGCCGATTATGTTCGGCTGCAAGTACCTCAATTTCTCGCGTTCAACGGGAGATATGGAGCTTATTGCAAGGCGCACCGTTAACAAGCTTGAAGGCAGAGAGGTCAGCGGCGAAGAGCTTGACGGTTACCTTAACCCCGACAGCGAAAAGTACGCTGCAATGGTTGAGGAAATCAGAAAGCAGCAGAATTTTACCTCGCTGCGATACAACCGTCTTGACGATATGCTGAACGCTATTGACATTGATTCAAGTAAGCTCTGCACCTACTGCTGGAACGGAAAAGAATAAAAAATAAAAGCTGTCGCTGACAGCTTTTTATTTTTTATGTTTACCCCAGTTATCAATAACGCTTTGCAGCATTTCAACCTCACGCGTTGTGATGTTATCCGGTTTGTTAACAAGCGCTCTTTTCATCTGGTGGGTTTTATCTACCGTCCAGACTGAAAGCTTATAACCGTTATCATGAAGCAAATCCGAAAGGGTTCTTGAAGCGTAGGTGTGGTTACAGTTAATGCCTATACCGCCCGTTTTTTCAAGCATGGTAAGGATTTTTTGCTGATAGTCCTCTGAAAAAATCTTAATTCTGCTCGGAACGTAATTGATATAGTAATCAATTCCGGGACAGTTTTCTGCCGCCGCCTTTGCCTGGTAGGTTTCAATTCCCGTCAGGAAAACCCTTTTTTCAAGCCCGTAATCAAAGATGAGCTTATGTAAATCAGGCAGCGCTTTTACATCCTTTATATCAAGGTTAAGAATTAAGTTGCTCGGCTTAACGGTTTCAAAAACAACTGCTATTTCCACGCCATCGTTGTTTGTGGTAATAATATCATGACCCATTACCACGGTACCGTCCGGGCGCTGACGCACGTCAATTTCAGCAATGTTTACGCCGTTTTCAATAGCTGCGTTAATAAACTCAAGCGAATTTGCAGGCGTATTATACGCACCTGAATGAGCGGTAATTGTAAAACCGTCAACAAAACTGAGCTTTATTGAATCGTAGGATTTAGTAAACGCATACATAGCAACACCTATAACCATTACCCACGCCACTATTGCCGAAAAAACCTGATATGAAAAGCGTTTTGCCCAAAGCGGCGTCATATTTCGTTTTAAAAAGCGTTTAAACTTTTTCCACTTGGAAACCTTTTCAGGCATCAAATCACCTTGTTTTACTTATTTCCCGAATAGTTAGGCGCTTCCTTGGTGATATAAACATCATGCGGATGGCTTTCAATAAGTCCTGCGCCCGTTATACGGATAAACTGAGCGTTATTTCTGAGTTCCTCAATATTATGACAGCCTACATAGCCCATACCCGAGCGTAAGCCGCCCATCATCTGGAATACCGTATCGGAAAGAGCTCCCTTATAAGGAACGCGTCCTTCAACGCCTTCGGGTACAAATTTCTTTGAGCCCTTCTGGAAATATCTGTCAGCCGAACCGTGGTTCATAGCTCCGAGCGAGCCCATACCGCGGTATACCTTAAACTGTCTGCCCTGCCAGATTTCGGTTTCGCCGGGGCTTTCCTCACATCCGGCAACAAGAGAACCGACCATAACAACGCTGCCGCCTGCGGCTATAGCCTTAACAATTTCACCCGAATACTTGATACCGCCGTCCGCGATAATCGGAATTCCGAATTTATCTGCGCGCTCTGCGCTGTCGTAAATAGCGGTAATCTGGGGCACGCCGATACCTGCAACAACTCGGGTTGTACAGATTGAACCGGGGCCGATACCGATTTTAACGGCATCTGCGCCTGCTTTAATAAGCGCTTCGGTGGCGTCTGCGGTTGCAACGTTACCTGCAATTAAATCAATTTCGGGGAATGCGTTTTTAACCTTTGCAACGTTTTCAATAATATTCTTTGAATGGCCGTGAGCCGAATCAAGAACGAATGCGTCAACGCCCGCGTCTGCAAGCGCCTTTGCTCTGTCAAGAACATCCGCAGTTACGCCGAGTGCTGCCGCGCAGAGAAGGCGGTCGTTACCGTCGCGCGCGGTGTTGGGGTATTTAACAGCCTTTTCAATATCCTTGATAGTAACAAGTCCGGTAAGCTTTCCGTCCTTATCAATAAGGGGAAGCTTTTCTACCTTGGACTGCATTAAAATCTTTTTGGCTTCGTCAAGAGTTGTGCCTGCCATAGCGGTTACAAGCTCGTCTTTCGGAGTCATAACATCGGCGATTCTTGCGCTGTAATCGGTCATAAAACGAAGGTCGCGGTTTGTAAGAATACCTACAAGAGTTCCGTCATCCTCGCAAATCGGAACGCCGCTGATATGGTACTTGCCCATAAGCTCGTCTGCGTCCTTTGCGGTATGGCGCGGAGAAAGGAAGAAGGGATTTGCAATTACGCCGTTTTCACTTCTTTTAACCTTGTCAACCTCGGTAGCCTGCTGCTCAATGGTCATATTTTTATGTATAACGCCGATACCGCCTTCACGCGCGATTGCAATAGCCATAGCGCTTTCTGTTACGGTGTCCATAGCCGCAGTCATAAGAGGAATATTAAGGGTAATATTATTTGTAAGCTTTGTATGAAGGTCAACCATATCCGGTGTTACATCCGATTTTGCGGGAATTAAAAGAACATCGTCAAAGGTGAGCCCTTCCTTAACAAATTTATCGCCGTAAGCTAACATACACAAACCTCCGTTTAAATATATTTTTACTATAATACCATTTTAGGATATTAATATCAAGAATTTATTTTATAATGACGGATTTTTTTACGCTCCATTTACCGTAAACGGTCTTTGTTTTGCCGCTTGCGGTTTTATACTTTTTATAAGCCCTTATTCTCACATAGTAGGTTTTGTTTCTTTTAAGCTTTTTAACGGTTTTTGACAGTCTGCCGTACTTAACCCTTACGGCTTTGGCGTTTTTAAAGCTTTTATTTGTTGAATACTGAAGCTGATAGCCGCTGCCCTTTGCCTTTTTCCATTTAACGGTTAAGGCGTTTTTCTTCGGCGTTACCGAAGCAATTTTAACCCTTTTCGGCTTTGAACAGCAGATTACGCTGTTGCCGTAGAAATTATATATTCTGCGCTTATAAACGGTTTTATACGCCCTTACTCTGAAGGTCTTTTTAGCGGAAGGCTTAATTCCTTTAACCGTATATTCCGTTGAGGAGGTTCTTGCAACCGTTTTCCACTTACCGTCCTGATAAGTCTGAACGGCGTAGCCTGTAACGCCTCCTTCCGGCTTGTTCCAGCTGAGCGTTACGGAAGTTGAGGTTACTGCGGTAACTTTAAGAGTATCGGTATTCTGCGGCGCAATAGTAAACAGTCTGTGCGACGAGGTGCCTTCATATTCGCCCGTGCCCGTTAAGTCAACCCTTGCAAGCCCCGTTGAAGTGTTTGAAGAATAGCTGACGGTATAATCAGTTCCTTCATTCAGGGTTTCGGTACCGTCTTTAACCGTTACGGAAGGGCTGAAAGCCTTGCCCGAATATGTAAAAGCGTTTTCGGAAAGGCTTACGCTGCAGGAGGATAACCTGCTGTTCGTTTCCCTGTTGTACGGTTTTTTGGCAAAATACTGTTTATAATTCGTTTCAAAATAATTATTATCGTAAAGCCCGGAATAAAGCTTATGCTCGCCGATACTGTCATATTCGCGCGAGCTGTCGTAATCGGTTAAGAAGTAGTAATACGGGGTAATCTGCAAATCATCCTCGTCAAAAATCTGGTCATCCCAGGTACAGTCAACTATATAAAACTTTCCGTCAAGCTGAATAATATTCCATGCGTGGCAGCCCCAGTCGGGGTCGGAGCCTACAAAACGCACGTTATAGCCGAGCTCTTTACAAATTCTGTAAAACGCCGCCGCGTAGCCCTGACACACGCACTTTCCCTTCAGCAGGGCGCCGTAGGACGAAAACGCGTAAAGATAGCTGTAAGGGTTCTTTGCAGCATCATAATCGTACACGTTCTTTTTACAGAGATAATCATGTATTTCCCTTATTATTTCAACATCGGTTTTACCGTTTGTGTTAAAGGAATTGATATAGGAATTAACCGCAGAATCAACCTTTTTTTCCTGCGCGGGAGTATCGTAATACGAAAATGCAACCTTTAAGGTATAGTAGTAATAGCCGTCTTTTTTGGTATCCTTTGTTACCGAAAGAGTTTCAAGGCTTTTTACCGCCCAGCGGATATAATCTCCGTCCGTACTGTTCACCGAAAGCTCGTCGTCAGTCGCGCCGAGGAACACCATCTGGGTAATATTATTTGTTGCCGAATACAGCGTCAGCTCATCCTTATAAAGAACGTAAAGGTTAAAGGTTTCCTTTCTTGCGTCAATTTTGTTTTTGGCGTAAAGATAAAGCTGCCTTCCCTTTGAATAGTAGGTTTTTCCGTTATATCTGCCTTCGGCGGAATCCTTCATAAAAAGGATATTGCCGCCCTTCAGCGGAGCTGTAACGGAGGAGGAATAAAGCGGGCTTTCAACCTCATTTGCAAACGCCGAAAAAGGCGCTGCAAAGCAAAGCGCCAGAATAAGCATTATTAAAACCGAAAACCGTTTTTTCATAATTCTAATTAATAGCCTTTATTATTTCCTCAACCGTTTCTTCAACGGTGTTTCTGTCACAGTCAATTATGCAATCCGCATACTTTTCGTAAAGCGGTATGCGCTCGTTATACATATCAAGAAGGGTTGTTCCTTTTTTAACAACTATTCCCCTTGTTGTTAAATCATTAATTCTTTCAAGCATTTTTTCATAGCTCATACGAAGATAAATCACCTTGCCGAGCGATTTTAAATGCTGCATAGCCTTTTCGGAATAAATAACGCTTCCGCCGGTTGCAATAACGGTTGCTTCAAGCTGAAGGGAAAGAATTGCTTTTTCCTCCGCTTCAAAGAAATAATCGGTTCCTCTTGTATCAATCAGTTCCTGAAGGCGGCTTTGTTCAAGCCCCTGAACGAGCAAATCCGTATCAAAAAAATTTTTAAGAAGCACCTTGGCGGCAATTACACCGCAGGTACTTTTGCCCGAAGCGGGCATACCGATTAAAACAACGTTTTGTTTGTTCATTTTTCAACGCCTACTTTTTTACAGTTAAACGACATGGGACACTCGCCGCATCTCGGCTTTCTTGCAGAGCAGTATTCCCTGCCGAAAAATACAATCCTGTGGCAGAAATCGGCGCCCTCTTCAACAGGTACAACCTTTTTAAGCGCCGCTTCAATTTTAACGGGCTCTTTAACTTTTACAAGCCCTATACGGTTTGCAATTCTTATCATATGGGTGTCAACAACAATACTTTCCTTGCCGTAAACGTCGCCCACAATCAGGTTTGCGGTTTTCCTTCCGACACCGGGGAGCTTAATCAAATCCTCAATGCTATCGGGTACAACCCCGTCGAATTCATCGCGCACCATTGCCGCCATGCCGATAATTGACTTTGCCTTATCGTGATAAAAGCCGCAGGATTTTATTATTCTTTCTATATCCTTAACATCCGCATTTGCATAATCGTCAAGCGTTTTATATGTAGAAAAAAGCTCGGGGGTTACAAGGTTTACCCTCGCGTCTGTGCATTGTGCGGAAAGCCGCGTTGCAACAAGAAGCTCAAACGGGTCGGTATATTCAAGCGAGCACATTGCCTTGGGATATATTCCCTTCAGCACCTCAATTGCGTTTAATACTCTCTCTTTATTTGTCATCGTTTTTACCTTTTATTCTGTCCCAGTAGGCTTTATACGCCTGTTCGTTTTTGTTGCTGCCGAATTCATAGTACTTCCTGTCTTTGATTGCGTCCGGCAGATACTGCTGGTAGGTATAGTGGTTAGGATAATCGTGGGGATAAATATAATGCTGTCCCTTTACCTCCGCGTCCTCGCCGTCAAAATGCTTATTCTGAAGCTGACGCGGGATAGGACCGCTGTTTCCCTTTCTTACATCGCTCATTGCAGCTTTTATTGCGTTATTGCCGCTGTTGCTCTTCGGGCTTGTTGCAACAAGAATTACCGCGTCTGCAAGCGGAATTTCCGCTTCCGGAAGCCCAACCGCCTGGGCAATATCAACGGCAGCCTTGACAATGGGAATAATCTGCGGATAAGCAAGCCCTACGTCTTCGCACGCGCATACCATAAGCCTTCTGCATGCACTCGGCAAGTCGCCCGCTTCAAGCAACCGAGCAAGGTAATGCACGGCGGCATCGGGGTCTGAGCCGCGCATACTTTTCTGATATGCCGAAACAATATCGTAATGCTCGTCCCCGTCCTTATCGTAACGAAGGGAGGATTTTTGCGCAAGCTCCTGCGCCGTTTCAAGGGTTACAACCTTTTTGCCGTCCTTTACGGGCGTTGCAAAGTAACAGTTTTCAACCGAATTGAGAGCCTTGCGTACGTCGCCGCCGCAGCCGTAGGCTATCTTCTTCAGCACCGCTTCGTCATATTCAATTTCAATACTGTTTTCCTCGCTTAAAAAAACAAAGCCGCGCTTTACCGCAGGTATGATTTCTTCAGCGGAAATGCTTTTGAATTCAAATACCGTTGAACGTGAAAGAATGGCGGAATAAACATAAAAATACGGGTTTTCCGTTGTGGAAGCGATAAGCGTTATTTTACCGTTTTCAATAAATTCAAGCAGGGTTTGCTGCTGACGCTTATTGAAATACTGAATCTCGTCAAGATAAAGAAGAATACCGTTAGGCGCTGTAAAGGTATCAATTTCCGCAACAATGCTTTTAATATCGTTTGTTGAAGCGGTTGTACCGTTAAGCTTTCTTAAAGCGCGCTTTGTTTTATTTGCAATAATCTGGGCAACGGTGGTTTTGCCTACACCTGACGGACCGTAAAAAATAAGGTTGGGAACCTCTCCGTTTTCAATCATATTGTAAAGCGCCTTGCCGGGTGAAAGCAAATGCTTCTGGCCTACAATTTCGCTAATTTCGGTAGGTCTTATTCTGTCTGCAAGCGGATTATTCAAAATTATTCTCCTTCATCAACAGCGTGTGAATATACGCAGCCGCAGAAATTCTGGCGGTAAAGATTATATTCACGGCTGAGTTCAATTGAGCGCTTATAGCCCTCCCTCTTTTTAAAATCGGAGGGAAGCCATTTAACGCCGTACTCTTTTTCAAGCTCAAAGCCGATTTCGTTTATCTTCTGTGAGTTTTTAAGCGGGCTTATGCTAAGGGTTGTGCAGAAATAATCAAAGCCCTCATCCCTTGCAAGCTGCGCGGTTTTTTCAAGGCGCAGGCGATAGCAGGCAAAGCACCTTTCTCCGCCCTCGGGGATATGTTCAAGCCCTTTTGCCGCATCAACAAAATCCTCATATCTGTAAACGCCCTTAACAAGCTTTACCTCGTTTTTCAGGGGCATTTCGGCGATAAGCCTTTTTATTTCCTCAAACCTTTTTTCAAATTCACCAACCGGTGAAATGTTCGGGTTGTAATAATAAACCGTTATATCAAAATATTTGCTTAAGTATTCAAGAACATAGCTTGAACAGGGCGCGCAGCAGGCGTGGAGCAAAAGCCGCGGCTTTTTTTCAATATTTGAAATTATTTTATCAAGTTCGTTCTGATAGTTAATTCTGTTCATTTCAGTTTCCCAGATAGTTTTTCGGATTTACCTTTGCGCCGTCAATAATAACCTCAAAATGGCAGTGCGGTCCGGTTGAGTTACCGGTTGAGCCGCTCTTTGCAATCTGCTGACCCTTTTTAACGCTCTGGCCAACGCTTACAAGAATTGAAGAATTATGGGCGTAAAGGGTAACTATTTTTCTTCCCTTTGCGTCTGTTCCGTGGTAAACCATAACGTAATATCCGTAAGAGTAATTAAGGCGCTTAACGGTAATAACAATGCCCTTCTGCGCTGCAACAACCTTTGAGCCTACGGGGCACGGGAAGTCGGTTCCCGTATGAGG
>JAFYGD010000149.1 GCA_017543415.1 Eubacterium sp.
AGATAAAATTAAATATACCTTTAAGGATAAATCGCTTTTAACCGAAGCGCTTACCCATTCAAGCTATGCCCATGAGGGCAAGCATAACCGCCGCTGTAATGAGCGTATGGAATTTCTCGGTGACGCAGTGCTTTCAATTATTACCGCTGACTATCTTTACAGGGCGTATCCTGATGTTGACGAGGGTGAGCTTACAAAAATCCGTTCCTCCCTTGTGTGTACTGAGGCGCTGTATGAATATGCTAAGTATATTGACCTTCACACCTATCTTGTAATGGGCAAGGGCGCTTCACAGCGTCACGATGATGAAAAGCCAACCGTGCTTGAAAACGCGTTTGAAGCACTGATTGCCGCAATTTATCTTGACGGCGGAATGGAAAGCGCAAGGGCGTTTGTTCTTCCTTTCCTTAAGTCAGAGGTTGTTGTTCATAAATCCTCTTTTAAGGACTATAAATCCCAGTTTCAGATTATTATTCAGCAGAATCCCGATGAACGCTTTCAGTACAAGCTCGTTGATGAAACGGGCCCGGACCACGATAAACGCTATGTGGTTGAGCTTTACGTAAACTCAAACGTTGTCGGAAAAGGCACTGCCTCAAGCAAAAAGGGCGCAGAGCAGGAGGCCGCGCGTCAGGCGCTTGAACTGATGGGTGTTGAAATATGAAAAAGGGAAATATAAGCATATTCGTACCCTTTAACGGCTGTCCGCAGCAATGCTCCTTCTGTAACCAGAAAACAATTACGGGCCAGTCAAAGCAACCGACTGCCGGGGATGTAAAAAACGCAGTTGAAACTGCGCTGAAGCATAAGGGCTATGAATATGAAATAGCGTTCTTCGGCGGCTCCTTTACCGCAATTGACCGCAGATATATGCTTGAGCTGTTAAACGCTGCGGAGCCTTATGTTAAAAACGGCAGCGTTAAGGGCATAAGAATTTCAACCCGTCCCGACTTTATTGACAAAGAGGTTTTAACTCTGCTTAAAGAAAAGGGCGTAACTGCTGTTGAGCTCGGCGCTCAGAGTATGGATGACGAGGTGCTTAAAGCAAATCTCCGCGGCCATACGGCGCAGGATGTTGTAAACGCTTCGGCTCTTGTTAAAGAATTCGGCTTTGAACTGGGGCTTCAGATGATGACGGGGCTCTACCTTGATACCGACGAAAAGGCTGTTGAAACCGCAAAAAAAATAATTGCGCTTAAACCCGCAACCGTAAGAATATATCCAACGGTTGTGCTGAAGGGTACATATCTTGAAAGGCTATATGATGAAAAAGTATATTTACCGCCTTCTGTGGACGATGCTGCGGCGCTCTGCACAGTATTGTTACCGCTCTTTGAAAAAGAAAAAATCAGAGTAATCCGCCTTGGGCTTCACTCGTCCGAGGACATAAAGAAAAATATGGTGGCAGGCGCGTTTCATCCCGCCTTCGGTGAGATTGTTCAGTCGCGCTTTATGCTTAATAAGGTGCTTGCATATCCGCCCGGTGATTACGAGGTTTTCGTAAACCCGCGCAGTATGTCAAAGCTTAAAGGAAATCAGAAAAGGAACGTCTACTTCCTTATGGAAGAAGGCTATAATATAAAATACACCTCAAACGAAAAGATTGAGGTTGATGAGATAAAAGTAGTGAGAAGATAATTATGCTGTTAAGAACACTTGAAATGCAGGGATTTAAGTCTTTCCCTGACAAAACGGAACTTAATTTCGGAAAGGGTATTACCGCGGTAGTAGGTCCCAACGGTTCGGGTAAAAGTAATATATCAGACGCCGTTCGCTGGGTACTCGGTGAAACAAGCACCAAATCCCTGCGAGGCTCCAAAATGGAGGACGTAATTTTCGGCGGTACCTCAAGCCGTAAGCCCCTCGGCTTTGCCCAGGTTGTGCTTACCCTTGATAATTCGGACGGCTCGCTTAAGGATAAGGGCGAGGTTGTAACCGTTTCCCGCCGTTATTACCGTTCCGGTGAAAGCGAATATAAGATTGACGGCGAACAGGTGCGCCGCCGCGATGTTCACGAGCTGTTTATGGATACGGGTCTCGGTGCGGACGGCTATTCAATGGTCGGCCAGGGCAAAATTGACTCTATCATTTCGGCTAAAAACGAGGACAGGCGTGAGCTTTTTGAGGAAGCGGCGGGTATTTCCCGTTTCCGCCATAAAAGGCGCGATGCAGAGCGCAGACTTGAACAGGCGCAGGAAAACCTTATAAGGCTTCTTGATATTCTCGGTGAGCTTGAAAGCCGTGTAGGTCCCCTTAAAACGCAGAGTGAAAAGGCAAAGAAATACCTTGAGCTTGCCGAAGAAAAGAAAACTCTTGAAATAGGCGTATGGCTCAACAAAATTAACCGCTTTACCAACGACCTGCGCGAACAGGAGCACAGAATTGAAGCTGCGGACGCTTCTTATGAAGTCTGCAACAATGAAATCCTTAAGCTTGAGGAGGAAATGGCAAAGGTAAGCCAAAGCGTTGCGGATGCCAATATCAAAATTGAAGAGCTCCGCGCAAGCGCCGTAAGCTATGATGAAGACGCGCTTCATAAGGAAAGTGAAATCAACGTTCTCAACGCGCGTATTAATCATAACAACGATATGATTAACCGTCTTAAAGGCGATATTTCCGCAAGTGATAATATGGGCAAAAGCTTTGACGATGAGATTGCGGAAAAGCAGGCGTTTATTACCGAAAACGAGGCTGCGCTTGAAGTTAAGCGCGCCGAGCTTCAGGGCGTAATGGGCGAGCTTGAAAGCGTAAGGCTCAGCGATGAGGAAAACTCAAAAAGGAGCGTTGAGCTTTCAAGGCTTCTTTCGGAGCTTACCCTTAAGCTTTCGGACTGCAGGGTAAAGGCTTCACAGGCGCTTACCTCAATTGAGGAAATCAAATCCCGTATGGGTACCGTTGACGAAGCGATTGCCGCATTTGACGGCGAGCTTGAAGCGGCTGACGCACAGAAGGCTGAAAGTGAAGCAAATCTTACCTTCATTAAAGAGCGTATTGACGAATACGAAAATTCAATGGAAGGCTACAGCCTTAAAGTAAAAAGCAAAAACGAACGTGCCGAAAAGCTGCGTGAAGAGCTTGAAAAGCTTTCACGCGCTGCGGATGAAAAGCGCTCAAAGGCAAAAATGCTTTCAGACCTTGAAAAAAATATGGACGGCTTTTCGGGCGCGGTTAAAACCGTTATGAAGCAGTCGCAGGCAAACGCGCTTCCCGGTATTCACGGAACACTTTCACAGCTTATAAGCGTTAATAACGAATACTCCGTTGCAATTGAGGTTGCGCTCGGCGCAGCAATGCAGAATATTGTTACCTCAACCGAAAGCGACGCAAAGAAAGCAATTCTTTTCCTGAAACAGAACAATCAGGGCAGGGCAACCTTCCTTCCGATTTCGGCAATAAAGCCGCGCTTTATGGAGGAAAAGGACCTTGACGATAACTTCGGCTTTATTGATATTGCCTCAAATCTTGTAGACTGTGATTCACAGTATAAGGACATCATCTCAAACCTGCTCGGCAGGGTAATGATTGTTGAGGATATTGACTGTGCAATCGGTATTGCAAAAAGGTATAAAAACCGCTATAAAATTGTAACCCTTGACGGTCAGGTAATGAACCCCGGCGGTTCAATGACGGGCGGCTCAAAGGCAAAAGGCGCGGGCGTGCTTTCCCGTGCAAACCTTATTGAGGAGCTAAATGCCGAAGCGGATAAGCTTGATGCGCAAAAGGAAAAGACCGCCGCGGAATACAAAACTGCAGTTGAGGAACTCAACAAGGCAAACGCAGACCTTCAGGGAGCAGACGCCGACCTCAGAAACGCCAAGGAAGAGCTTATCAGAGCCGAGGGGGACGACAGGATTATTTCCGATAAAATCAAAACCCTCACAGACCAGAAGCAGGCGCTCATTACCGAAAAGGAAAATGCAGACGGAAGAATTATGCTCTTCTCCGAAGCGCATTCAATAGCCGAAAGGGACGCCGCTTCAATTCAGAGCGATATTGATAAGAACGAAGCGGAGCTCAATTCAATTACGCAGGGCGCTACCGAGCTCAACGAAAAGCGTGAAACCGTACGCGCAAGAAGCGAGGAAATCAACCTTGCTCTTGTAACTCTTGCCAAGGATACGGAAGCGGCGCGCCGTTCTATTGAGGACATCAGGCTCAGACAGTCAACCCAGAGCGACAGAGTCCGTTCAATCTATGAAGAAATTGAACAGCTTGAGCAGAACAATAAAGAAATTGCCGCTTCAATCGAGCTTATTAAGAGCGAGGCTGAGCAGCAGCGCAGCAAATCTGCCGAAACGCAGGAAAATGTCAAGTCGCTTATCGAGGTTCGTAATGAGCTTGAAAAGAGCATAGGCGAAATGAATGCCGCAGAAAAGGAAAGAACCACAGAGCGTGAAAAGCTTTCAACAGAGCGTGCAAAGCTTGAAGAGCGCCGCAACGGTATGACCCGTGAGTTTGACGAGCTTACCAACCTGCTTTACGAGCAGTATGAGCTTACCAAGGCGCAGGCTGAAGAAATGAATATCGTTATTGAGGATATGACTGAAGCAAAGCGCAGGTTAAATGAAATCAAGGCTTCAATCCGCAAGCTCGGAACTATCAACGTAGGCGCTATTGAAGAATACGCCGAGGTTTCCGAACGCTACGAATTCCTTAAAGAGCAAATCAGCGACGTTGAAGGCGCAAAGTCAGAGCTTCAGAGCATTATTTCCGACCTTACCGCTTCAATGAGCGAAAAATTCCTTGCTCAGTTTAATAAGATTAACGAACAGTTCAAGCTTTCGTTTGCCGATTTCTTCGGCGGCGGACGCGGCGAGCTGATACTCGACGACCCGGATGACTGTCTTGAATGTCCTATTGAAATAAAAATTCAGCCGCCCGGAAAATCAGTTCAGAATATCAACCTGTTCTCAGGCGGTGAAAAGTCGCTCGCAGCTATGGCGCTTCTGTTCAGCGTGCTTAAGGTAACGCCTTCTCCCTTCTGTATTTACGATGAGGTTGAGGCTGCGCTTGACGAGGTAAATGTTGAACGTTTTGCCAAGTATATGCGTAAAATGACGGATAAAACACAGTTTATTTCAATCACCCACAGGCGCGGAACAATGGAGGAAGCGGACGTTCTTTACGGCGTAACAATGCAGGAAAAGGGCGTTTCAAAGCTGCTTGAGCTCCAGAGTGCAGAGCTTGCCGAAAAAATGGGCTTAGAATAATTAATCCTATTTGCCTTCCCCATTTGGGAGAAGGTGTCTGCAAAGCAGACGGATGAGGGGTTAAAACCAATATATGCAGAAGGAATAATTATGGGATTATTTGATAAATTCAGAAAAGGCTTGAAGAAAACCCGTGACGAGGGCATTACCGCCCAGATGGACGAGGTTATTGAAAGCTATGAAGAAATAACCGACGAGCTTTTTGACGAGCTTGAGGAAATACTTATTATGGGCGATGTCGGTATGCCCACTGCCGAAAGAATTATCGGCGACCTCAAGGCTAAAATTGAAAACGATAAAATTACTTCCGTTGCCGATGTAAGGGAAACAATGAAGGATATTGTAGCCGGCGTTGTATGGGGCGGTTCTTATCTTAAAATAAGAACAAAGCCGTCAATTATCCTTGTAATCGGCGTTAACGGCGTAGGTAAAACAACAACTATCGGAAAGCTTGCTCTGCGCCTTAAAAATATGGGCAGAAGCGTAATTCTCGGCGCTGCGGATACCTTCCGCGCAGCCGCTATAGAGCAACTTCAGGTCTGGGCTGACAGAGCGGACGTTCCGCTTATCAAGCACGCTGAGGGCAGCGACCCCGCAGCCGTTGTTTACGATACAATCCAGGCGGGCAAGGCGCGCGGCAGCGACGTTATCATTATTGATACGGCGGGCAGACTCCATAATAAAAAGAACCTTATGGACGAACTCAATAAAATCAGCCGTGTTATTGACCGCGAACTACCTGACGCTTCAAGGGAAACCCTTCTTGTGCTTGATGCAACTACCGGCCAGAACGCCGTAAATCAGGCAAAGGATTTTAAGGATGCAGCGGGAATTACCGGTATTATCCTTACAAAGCTTGACGGCACCGCACGCGGAGGAGTTGTGCTTGCTATCAATAA
>JAFYGD010000150.1 GCA_017543415.1 Eubacterium sp.
AAAAAATAAATAAAAGCCCTCACACGAGGGCTTTTATTTATTTCTTTTTCTTCTTTTTCTTGTTGTATTTTTTGGGTGCGCGGGCTTCCTCTTCCGAAATTCCGGTAACCCTTTTTATTTCCTGCTCTCTTACCTGAAGTTCGCGGAGTTCACGGCGGTCGTCGGCACGGCGCCAGATGAAATAGGCTATGAATACTCCTGCAATAATATCAAGCAGAATTAACGCAATTAAAATGTTGTTGATTATTTCTTTAATCTTTGCAAGCTTATCCGCAAGCTTAATCAGCGCCATTATCTTAAGCTGTGAGCCGTTGATTGCGGACTTACCCACGGTAAGGGAATCATCATTCTGAAGCTCGTTGCCGTCCTTATCGAAAACCCTGAAAATGTTGAGGTAATCCATAATGTTTTTGGCTTCATCCGGATTAAATCCCGTATTCATTTCAAGCCTTACGTCAAACTTAATACCTTCGCCGTTTTCAAGCTCAATACTGTCAGGCATAATATAGTTTGCATATTTCATAACGTTTTTGTTCAGCTTGGGTTTTTCCTCATCCTTTTTGAGCAGACTTGACGTAACAATATCCTTTACGCCTTCAAGCTGAACAAAGCCCCACTTAACGGTACCGCAGAGAGCGGTTGCGATAATGAGCAAAATGCTGATAACAATTACAATTTTTTCAAAAACGGTAAGCGGCTGTTTTGGCAGACCGTCTTTTCTTAACTTAACTTCTTTTACTTTTTCAGACAATTTGTTTTCCTCACGTTATTCTTTATCTTTATTCTTTGCAAGCTTTGCTCTTGCCTCTTCAACGATACGCTTTTGCTCCTCTTCGGCTTTCTTTTCAGCTTCAAGACGGGCTTTTTCCTTTTCTATTTCGGCAAGGCGTTCCTTTTCTTCCTTTGCAGCTTTGCGCGCAAGACGTTCTTCTTCAAGCTGCTCGTGGGATTTTGCGGGAGCCTTTGCTACAAGGATATTTGCTACAAGCGCAACGGTTAAAAGCGCTATAGCAACAAATATTCCCCACATAATACCTCCGCTTGCGTTGAGCATCGGGAAGTCGCCGAAATTGAAAGCGGTTTCAGCCGGTGCGGTTTTACCTGCAAGGGTGAACATTACGCCGCTTACAACAGCGCAGGCAATTGAAAGACAGTCAAATATTACCATAAGCTTTGACTTGGGGTGCTTATTTGTAAACAGAATCATAAAGAAAGCGATTACAGCCATAAGCAGGCAAAGCACCATGAACAGTATTCCGAGCATTGTATAGGTAACGGGACCGCTGTAATTTTCATATGCCATATTCTGGAAATACAGCCCTGAATTACCGAAAAAGCTTTTGAAAACATCGATTAGTGATTTACCATCGGTAAAAATGCCTATAACGTCAATGCCGATACTTTCACCGTTGCTTTTAAGCGCTGCCCACGGAACGATAAAACCGATAATCGGTATAAACGAAAGAATAATTCTTGCAATTCTTAACTTTGTTCCCCACAGTGAATAAGCGAACATATTAAGCGTTCTGTAGAACGACGCGAACTTCTTTTCGGCAAGGGCAGCATCCTCTTCAAGCCTTGCTTCCCAGTTGAAGTTGGGAATACTTACGCCGCAGGATTTACATTCTGCCTTAACGTCGTACCACTTGAGCTTTCTGCCGCAGTTAGGACAGGTACTTGCCATAAATACACCTTCCTTGAAAACATCATAATCAAAACTATTTTATCTTTTTTTACACCCATTGTCAATATAAATATAAAGTACTGAATAAAAATGTTTTACACCTTAAAAAAGTGTTGATTTAAACACTTTATTATGATACTATATTAATGTTATAAACTAAATTTCCTATGAAACGGGGGATTATTTTGGCAACTGATGAAATCACCTTGGCTGAACAGGAAGAGCTTGAAAAGTTAGCGTATACAAAAAAGAATTACCTTACCCCAAGGGAAATCGCTGCTTACGTTCTTGTTAACTTCGGCCAGAAGAATTTAGGCCAGTTCACCTCGGCTTTTAAAGAGTTCTTTATGATTCAGTTCCTTAAACTGAATACTACGGCTTATGCAAACATTAACCTTTTTGCAACGATTTACGACGCGGTAGACGATACAATTTCGGGACTTATTATTGACCGTACGAGAACGCGCTGGGGACGAGTAAGACCGTTCTTTATTGTTCCCCTTCCCCTATGGCTGATAGGCGGTTACATGATGTTCACCGTACCCGGCGACCATATGAGCGCATTTGCAAAAGGCGCGTGGGCAACAATTGCAATTGTTATTTACGGGCTCGGCATGAGCTACTTCGGCGCATGGGGACTTATGATTTACAACATAACCCCTAACACGAACGAGCGTAACAACCTTATTACAATTACAAAGTTCTTTGAGCTTTTCGGCGTTTGGCTTCCTTCGCTTGTACCGGTACTTGTTACGGTGCTTCCCAAAATCAGCCCCAAGTTTACAATGGTAGGCGTTTACAGCGGCTTTGCTTACTTTATGCTGATTCTTGCAGCGTTCTTTGCGGTTTTCGGCTTCTTTAACATGAGAGAGCGCGTTCCGCTTATGAGCCGTGAGGAAATGAACGAAACCTCCGTTCTTGAAAGTATTAAGAACATATTTTCAAACAGACCTCTGCTTGTTACAATTCTTGCAGAATTCTTCAATAACTTCAAAGCGGTCGGCGGTTCTTCCGAGCAGTATTTCTGGCTCAATAACTCCGGTTCGCTTATGAACCAGACGATTTGCGGACTGTTTACGGGTATTCCGAACTACGTTATGGTACCTATTGCGGCTAAAATGGTTAAAAAGTTCGGCGCAAGGCTTACGGCAATTATTGCCGGCGTATTCGGCTTTGTTGCTTATATGGGACTTTACATAATCGGTTATCACCCCTTCGGTCAGACCTTTGAACAGAATAAGATTTTCAACCTTGCATTTGTTATATTTGCACTTACAATCTGCGGTCTGCCGAACAAGATTATTCAGGTTGCCAACCCTATCCTTACCGCAGAAGCGCTTGACTGGATGGAATGGAAGCACGGTCTTCGTAACGAGGCGCTCGTTACCACCGTACAGGGCTATTTCATTAAGCTTGCAACCTCTATTACAGGCTGGCTTTCGGGTATGGTTCTTACCTGGATTAACTACATTCCTCTTACCGATTCCCTCGGTAACGCAATTCCGCAGACAGACCCGAAAATGCTTCAGGGCATATGGACTGTTTTCTGCGTTCTTCCCGCACTTGCAAGAGGGCTTTACGGCATATCCTTTGTTCTCTACCCCATCCACGGAAAGCTTCAGCAGCAGATGATTGTTGAGCTTGCGGATATACGCGCCGACAGACTTAAAGAGCAGGAAAAGATTAACGCTGCTCAGGCTGCCAAGGGCGTTGGCGAAGGCGAATAATACGATATATACGAAGCGGCTCAGCTAACGGGCCGCTCGCGATATTTTTAAAACAGGAGTATATTTATGTTTAATCTAACAGATATTTTAATGATTTTAGTACCGATTGCAGGTTTAGGCGCGCTTATTTTTGCGGTAGTACTTGCCGTTATTATGGATAAGCGCGAAATCGGTAACGAAAGAATGAAGGAAATAAGCACAAATATTGCAAAGGGCGCAAAAGCGTTCCTTTACAGCGAATACAAAATCCTTGTTATATTCGCAGTTGCGCTTTTCATTCTTATTACCGTTATGATTGACATATGGACGGCGCTTTGCTTTGTTGCAGGCGCGCTGTTTTCAACGCTTGCGGGTTACTTCGGTATGACAGTTGCCACAAAGGCTAACGTAAGAACCACAAGGGCTGCCGAAAAATCAGGGCTTAACCAGGCTTTAAAGGTTGCCTTTTCGGGCGGCGCAGTTATGGGTATGAGCGTTGTCGGTCTCGGCGTAATAGGAATAGGCTTGATTTTCTTCGCGCTTAATAAAAAGTATAATCTTGTTGCAGACTCTGCAATGCTGAACATACTTACAGGCTTCAGCCTCGGCGCTTCTTCGATTGCACTTTTTGCACGTGTTGGCGGCGGTATTTACACAAAGGCTGCTGACGTAGGCGCTGACCTTGTAGGTAAGGTTGAGGCAGGTATTCCCGAGGACGACCCGAGAAACCCCGCAACAATTGCAGATAACGTTGGCGACAACGTTGGCGACGTTGCAGGCATGGGCGCAGACCTTTTTGAAAGCTATGTTGGTTCAATCATTTCTGCAATTACTCTTGCATTTGCAACCTTTACGGGTTCAAGCAGAATTGCCGGCGCTGTATTTCCGCTTGCGCTTTGCGCGGTAGGTATTGTTGCGGCAATAATTTCAACAATCATTGTTGCAAATTCAAAGGGCAGCGACCCGCAGAAAGCCCTTAACATAGGCGAATACATAACCACATTTATTGTTATTGCGGCATCGGCGTTTTTAAGCCTTAAGATGCTCGGCGATTTAAACGCTTTCTGGTGCGTACTTTCAGGTCTTATTGTAGGTACGGTTATAGGAAAGCTTACAGAGGTTTACACCTCGGAAAAATACAAGAGCGTTAAAAACATTGCCGAAAGCTCAAAGACAGGCTCGGCTACAAATATCATCAGCGGTCTTTCCGTTGGTATGAAATCAACGGCGTTCCCGATTTTATTCATCGGTATAGGTATTCTTGTTTCTTACAAATTCTTCGGTCTTTACGGCATCGCTCTTGCTGCGGTTGGTATGCTTTCAACAACGGGTATGACGATTGCGGTTGACGCTTACGGACCGATTGCGGATAACGCGGGCGGTATTGCAGAAATGAGCGAGCTCGCTCCCGAGGTAAGAGAGATTACGGATAAGCTTGACTCAGTAGGAAACACAACCGCTGCTATCGGCAAGGGCTTTGCTATCGGCTCTGCCGCTCTTACGGCGCTTGCGCTCTTTGCTTCATTTGCACAGACAACGGGCATAAGCAACGGCGGAATGAGCATACTTGACGCTAAGGTTGTAGTAGGCTTATTTATCGGCGGTATGCTCCCCTTCCTTTTCTCCGCATTTACAATGAGCAGCGTTGGAAAGGCTGCAAACAAGATGATTGAGGAGGTTCGCCGTCAGTTCCGCGAGCTCCCCGGTATTCTTGAAGGCAAGGATAAACCCGATTATGAAAAATGCGTTTCCATTTCTACCACGGCTGCGCTTCACGAAATGATACTTCCCGGCGTTATGGCTGTTGTTACACCGCTTGCGGTAGGCTTCCTGCTCGGCGTTGAGGCGCTTGGCGGACTTCTTGCAGGCTCGCTTGTTTCAGGCGTTATGATGGCTATATTCATGGCAAATTCAGGCGGCGCATGGGACAACGCAAAGAAATACATTGAAGGTCTTAAAGACGGAGGCAAAGGCTCCGAAGCTCACAAAGCAGCAGTTGTAGGCGACACCGTTGGCGACCCGTTCAAGGATACTTCAGGTCCTTCAATCAATATTCTTATTAAGCTTATGACAATCGTTTCGCTTGTATTTGCCGCAACCTTTATGATGGTAAACGGCGGAAACGGATTCATTAATCTGTAATAAAAAAAGCACCCGTCAGGGTGCTTTTTTTACAGGTCAATATCAAGCTCTACGGGGCAATGGTCCGAGCCGTAAACCTCGGTATGTATTTTTGCGTCTTTCAGCTTTTCGTCAAGACGGTTTGAAGTCATAAAGTAATCAATACGCCACCCCGAATTGTTTTCCCTTGCGTGGAAGCGGTAGGACCACCAGGAATAAATATTTTCCGTATCGGGATAAAAATATCTGAAGGTGTCGGTAAATCCTGCCGCCTGGAGCGCGGTCATTTTTCCCCTTTCCTCATCGGTAAAGCCCGCGTTATGATGATTTGTTTTCGGGTTCTTCAGGTCTATTTCCTTATGCGCTACATTGAGGTCGCCGCAAAAAATAACGGGCTTCTTTTCATCAAGCTTTTGCATATAGGCTCTGAAATCATCCTCCCACTTCATACGGTAATCAAGCCTTTGAAGCTCGTTTTGCGAATTAGGGGTATAAACAGTTGCAAAATAGAAATCTTCATACTCAAGAGTAATCAGCCTTCCCTCT
>JAFYGD010000017.1 GCA_017543415.1 Eubacterium sp.
CGGTATTGCCTTCAGGCGCTGGCTCTGCCAGGCAAATCCTGCGCTTACCGAATATATTACCGAGCTTATCGGCGATAAATTTATTACTCAGTCAGACGAGCTGCTTAAGTTGCGTGACTTTGCAAAGGATAAAAAGGTGCTTAAAAGGCTTGCTGAAATCAAGCATGAAAACAAGGTGCGCTTTGCAAAGTATTTAAAGAAAAAGCAGGGCGATATTATCAATCCCGATTCTATCTTTGACGTACAGGTTAAGCGCCTTCACGAATATAAGCGCCAGCAGCTGAATATTCTTAATATTATATCCGAATATCAGATGCTCAAGGCTGACCCGAACGCAGATTATTATCCGAAAACGTATATTTTCGCCTCAAAGGCAGCCCCCGGCTACTTTATGGCTAAAAAGCTTATTGAGCTTATTGACGCGCTTTCAAAGGTTATTAATAACGACCCTGATGTAAACGAAAAGCTCAAGGTTGTTTTTGTTGAGGATTATAACGTTTCCGTAGCGGAAATGCTTATGCCTGCAGCGGATATTTCAGAGCAGATTTCACTTGCCGGAACTGAGGCTTCAGGCACGGGCAATATGAAGCTTATGCTTAACGGTGCCGTTACTATCGGTACAATGGACGGCGCAAATGTTGAAATTTATGACGCGGTAGGTGAGGATAATATTTATATCTTCGGTATGTCAACACCTGAGGTTACGCGTCTTCAGAGTATGGGCTACCACGCAATGGAATACTATAATAATAACGAAACTCTCCGCAACGCCATTGAATTTATCCGTATGGGCGTTAACGGCAAGCGTTTTGATGAGGTCGTATCCTCGCTTATGAATGTTGACCAGTATATGGCTCTTGCTGATTTTGCCGATTACCGCAAAACCCAGCAGGAAATTTCTCAGGCGTATAAGGATACTCTCGGCTTTGCTAAAATGTCGCTTATAAATATAAGCGGCGCAGGTGTTTTCAGCGCTGACCGTGCAATTATGGACTACGCCAACAACATCTGGCATACAAAGCCCGTTCAGTTCAAAAAGTAATAATTATTGTAGGGGAGGGTTTCCGTACCCTCCCGTTTTGTAGCTGATATGACAGTTTTCAATTCAAGAAAAACTGAATATAAGGACAAAATACGCGCAATTAAAACCGATGAAAAGGTGCACCTTAAAATTATCGTTCCGCGCTCAATGTCCTGCACGGCGGCAACGCTTTGTGTAACCAAGGAGGGTGAGCCTCCTTGTTACTATGCAATGTTCTGGGCAGGAATGTGCGGCGATGATAACGAGTACTGGGAGCTTCATTTTTCGGCAACAACAAGCGGACTTTATTTTTATCATTTTGAGCTTGATACCCCCTGGGGCAAAAGTTTTATCCGTAATGTAGGTCACGGAATCGGTGATTTTGCACCGGACGGCGCCGATTTTCAGCAAACCGTTTATGATAAGTCATTTAAAACTCCCGATTGGCTTAAGGGAGGAATTATTTACCAAATTTTTCCCGATAGGTTTTATTCAAGCGGCGAGCCTAAAAGCGGAGTAAGAGAAACGCGTGTTATGCGCAAGTGGGGTGAAGAGCCCTACTGGCGTGAGGACCAGATGAACGGTATCTGGAATAATGATTATTTCTGCGGCGACCTTAAGGGCATTGAGCAAAAGCTGCCCTACCTTGCGGATTTATGCGTAAGCTGTATTTACCTGAACCCGATTTTTGAGGCAAACTCAAACCACCGCTACGACACTGCGGACTATGAAAAAATTGACCCGCTTCTCGGTACGGCAGAGGATTTTAAAAACCTCTGCAAGGTTGCAAAAGAGGAGTACGGTATAAGAATTATCCTTGACGGCGTGTTTTCCCATACAGGCTGCGACAGTAAGTATTTTAACCTTTATAATAACTATAAAACCGTCGGAGCCTATAACAGTAAGGAAAGCCCCTATTTCCCCTGGTATAAGTTCACCGATTTTCCAAATGAGTATAAATCCTGGTGGGGAATTAAGCTCCTTCCCGAAATTATGGAGGAAAACGCTGACTACCGCAACTATATGTGCGGCGAAAAGGGAATACTTCGCAAATGGCTTAAAGCAGGCGCAAGCGGCTGGAGGCTTGACGTTGCCGACGAGCTGCCCGATGTCTTTCTTGACGATTTACGCAAAGCCGTAAAATCCGAAAAAAAGGACGCTGTAATTATCGGCGAGGTCTGGGAGGAGGCAACAACCAAGGTTGCCTACGGCGAGCGCAGAAGATATTTCCTCGGCGACCAGCTTGATTCCGTTATGAATTATCCGTTTGCAGACGCGGTGCTTAATTTTGTACGCTTTAAAAATGCAGACGCCTTCCTTGACGGAATAATGAGCATAATTGAAAAATACCCGCCCGAGGTTACGAATATTCTTATGAACCATATCGGTACCCACGATACCGAAAGAGCGATTACCCGCCTTGCGGGCGAGAATTCAGAGGGCTACGGAAGGCAATGGCAGTACGAGCATAATAAGCTTAGCAGCGAAGCATATCATTTGGGCGTTTCAATGCTTAAACGCGCTTCGCTTTTGCAGTTTACTCTCCCCGGAGTTCCGTCTGTTTACTACGGCGACGAAATCGGTATGCAGGGTATGAAGGACCCGTTCAACCGCGAGTGTATGGCGTGGGATGAGCCCAACGAGGAGCTTCACAGGTGGTATAAGCGCCTGGGCGAAATCCGCCGCGGCTGCAGGGCGTTTGAAAAGGGCGAGTTTGTTCCCGTATATTTTCAGCGCAGTACTGCCATGTTTAAGCGGGTGGATGAAAACAGCGAAGTGCTTGTTGCCGTCAATCTTGACGATGAAACGGTCAATATCCCCCTCGGTGAGGAGTGGGAAAACTGTTATACCCTCCTCGGTAATATCCCTATTAACGGAACGCTCTATCTTGAGCCCTACCGTTATTCATTGTTAACAATAGTAAAATAATGCAAGAGTTACCAAAAAGAAAAGCCAACAGGCTTGCTGACTATGATTATTCTTCAAACGGTGCATATTTTATTACAATATGTACACTTGATATGAAGTGTATCCTTTCTGATATTGTAGGGGCTGACGACCTCGGCAGCCCGTATAAAATACACCTTACAAAATACGGAGTTATTGCTGAACAGAATATCGTTCGTATGAATGGTATATATAATGATATAACTGTTACTGATTATGTTATTATGCCAAACCATATTCACATGCTATTAACCGTCTGTAAAAGCAACGCTATTGATAGCGGGGCGCCGAGGTCGTCGCCCCCTACAAACACCCTTTCAAAATTTGTTACGGCTTTCAAAAAGTTTACAGAAAAGGAAATCGGCAAAAGAATATGGCAAAGGTCTTACCACGACCATATAATTCGCAATGATGAGGATTTATGCTTGCATATTCAATATATAGAAGAAAATCCTAAAAAATGGTTGATGGGAAAAGACAAATATTATATCTGATAAAAAACAGTAAAGACGAAGCAACGCTTCGTCTTTGTTAATTATTTTTGAAAAATAACAAATAATTATTGACAAACGATAATTTTTGTGCTATAACGGCTGTGTAATTTTTCCTTTGGAGGTAGCTTTATGTATAAGGATAAAACAACGGGGCTTACCCATCTTGCAGTAAGGCTCTGCTATGTGCTGCTTGCAGCGGCGGTTATCGCTTTTCCTGTTTTAATGAAAGCGCAGGAGGGCGACTGGTACTATTTCGTTATGCTCGCCGTTCACGGTAAATACCTTATTTATCCGTTTTATGCCGTAGTTCCCGCAGGATATATTGCTCTTATCTGCCTTGATAAAATCCTATCCAACATTAAAAAGGATATTGTTTTTGACATCAGTAATATTAAGCTTTTAAACATTATTACCGTTTGCTGCCTTTACGCCGCGGCAGTCGGTCTGGTTTCCTTTGTGATTATTGCGCTTTTATATAAATCCATTGAAACTGTAATCCTTCTTTCCTTCGGCGAGGGCTTTATGGCTCTTGTTGTAAGGGTTGTAAGGAATATTATGAAAAAGGCTATTGAAATTAAAGAAGATAACGATTTGGTGGTGTGATTATGATTATAGTTAATTTAGACGTAATGCTCGCCAAAAGAAAAATGAGCTCGCTTGAGCTCGCAAATAAAATAGGAATAACCCAGGCTAACCTGTCAATTTTAAAAACGGGAAAGGCGCGCGCTATCCGCTTTTCAACCCTTGACGCAATCTGCAAGGAGCTTGACTGCCAGCCTGCCGATATTCTTGAATTCAGGGAGGATTAACAATGCAAAACAATAACGAACAACAGGTGTTTTATACCCCTACTCAACAGAGCGCGGAGGCGCCTGCACCCTATACTCCGCAGTACCCGCCCTATGTTAAAAAGGTATATTCACCGCTTGAAAAACGCGATAGCCGCTTTTTTATCGTAACGGCTCTGCTTGCATTTCTGTTTACGGATTTTGCCTTCTTCAAGGGCTTTCACCTCGGCTTTACAATCGCATATGCCGTAGTGTTTATTGCCTCAACCGTTTATCTGTGGAATTTTGAAAAGCGTCAGGGCGTATTTCCGCTTATCTGCGGCGCAGTATCCCTTGCGGGCGCCGTAACCCTTTCGCTTTATACAAATATATTTGTAAACGCAATAATGGTTATCCTTATTGCGGGGCTGTTTACTCTTTACTGCCTCGGTATCAGCGGAAGCTTCAACCGTCCGCGCGGCAACTTCAAAATGCTGTTTGACCTCGCGTCAGCAGCCCTTCTTAATCCGCTTGAAAACCTTTCGGATATTTTCGGCTCGGTTAAAGCAAGTACGAAAACGGGAAGCAAAAATCTTTCCGTTCTTATCGGCGTACTGCTTGCGCTTCCCGCGCTGTTTGTAATAATACCGCTTCTTA
>JAFYGD010000151.1 GCA_017543415.1 Eubacterium sp.
AGCCTTAACGCTTACAAGTGAAATATCAATATTACACGCCGATGCAATATTTGCACGCATAGCGTCAATATACGGTTTTATTTTAGGCTTCTGGGCAAGAATTGTTGAGTCAATATTCTCAATTTCAAAACCCGCTTCGTTTATTCTTTTAACAACGGCTTCAAGCAGTTTAAGCGAGTCTGCACCCTTCCACTTTTCATCGGTATCAGGGAACATCCCGCCGATGTCGCCCATAGCGCATGCGCCGAGCAGCGCGTCTGAAATTGCATGCAGAAGAACGTCCGCATCGCTGTGGCCGAGCAGTCCGAGACTGTGCGGAATATTAACTCCGCCGATAATAAGCGGCCTGCCCTCAACTAATTTATGTACGTCATATCCGTGTCCGATACGCATATCTTATACCTCTTTATTTAAAAAACTTTCCGCAAGCGGAATATCATCGGGGGTAGTTATTTTTATATTTGAATAATCCCCATCCGTCATTTTTACGGGAGCGCCGATATACTCAAAAAGCTGACAGTCGTCGGTAAAATCCTTACCGTCTGCTTCTGCTTTTGCAAGCGCTTTTTTGTATAATTCAAAATCAAATATCTGCGGGGTCTGAACGGCATAAAGCGTTGCCCTTTCAGGCGTTAGTTTAACCGTTTTATCTGCATTTACGATTTTGATTGTGTCCTTAACCGGAACGCCTACCGCCGCCGCGCCGTATTCTTTAGCAGCTCTTATTGCGGAAGTAATTGTTTCAGGCTTAATAAGCGGCCTTGCCCCATCATGGATAATAACAAGGTCTGCGCTCTTTATTGCACTTACTGCATTTTTTACGCTTTGCTGGCGGGTGCTTCCGCCTTTTACAAAGGTGATTTTATCGGATACCCCGGCAGCTGCGTTAAGCTCGTCCAAGTCCTCTTCGCGGAATACAACAATAATTTTATTTATATCGGGAATACCGTCAAAGGCTTCAACGGCATAACGGATAACGGGCTTGCCGTTTATTTCAAGAAGAAGCTTGTTTTTTTCGCTTTTCATACGGGTGCCGCTGCCGCCTGCCAGGATTACGGCAACATTATTCAACTTCCTTCACCTCGCTGAGCTCCTTTTCGTTGGGAGTTACATATTCTGTATTATAATTATCGTAAATAACCATTCCCGGCTTTGCGCCGTTTGGCTTATGAACATTCTTTACAATTGTATAATCCACGGCAACGTTAGACGAAGCGTGAGCTTTTGAGTTGAATGCTGCAAGCATTGAGGCTTCACGGATTAATTTATCTGTAAAGGGCTTCGCCTTGTCAGATACCGCGATTACGTGGCAGCCCGCTGCATCCTTGACATGAAACCACATATCGTAATTTTTTGCGGTTTTAAGCGTAAGCTCGTCATTCTGAACGTTATTTCTGCCTACAAGAATTGTAAAACCGTCGGTTGAAATATACTTTTTGGGCGGGAGCTTTTTCTCCCTGTTCTTTTTCACTCCGCGGTTTTTAATGAATCCCGCAGTATGAAGCTCTGATTTTATTGCGGTTATTTCAGAATCCGTTTCAGCCCTTGAAAGCTCGTCAATTACGCTTTCAAGATACTGCGCTTCCTCCTCCGCCTGTTTTATAAAGCCGAGCAGCTTTGTTTCCGCTACCTGCTTTTTTCTGTATTCCTTATAATACTTCTGGGCGTTTTGGACGGGCGTTAACGTTACATCTGCAGGAATTCTTACAAGCTCGTTGTTATTATAAAAATCCTGTAAATCGTAAAACGGCGCGCCCTTTTGAAGGCTGTAAAGATTTGCGTTAATCAAATCGCCGTAAATCTTAAGCTGCTCCTTATCCTTGCACTCCTCAAGCTCGTTTTTACGGTTAAGGGCTTTACGAACCGCACGCTCCTGAAGAGTTGTAAGGCTTTTAAACAAGTCGTTGCTGCGCTGCTTTATTCTTTCAAGCTTTACGGTTTCAAAGAAATAGTAATCAATAAGCTCGCTGCAGGTATCAAAGCTTTTATACTCTGCGAGCCCGCCGTATTGCTTCGGAACAAAGAATGTAAAGTCTTTGGGCTTGTCAATTATCACAACGGTAGGCTTAGGGTTAGCTATACTGTCCCTTAAATCATACAGTCCCATTCCGTATTCAAGCTCGCGTGCAACAATAGGCGATATACCCTGAAGAACAGAAGAAGCAGCTTTTGACTTTGAAACTCCCGCTGCGCTCATAGCTTTATCAATATCCTTAATACTGTCGGAAAGGATGTTCATTTTCTTCTGTGCGGGCGGAAGCTCGTAGTGTAAACCGGGCAAAACCTCGCGCACGCTTGACTTGGTTTCGTCAATACGCTTAACGCACTCAATAATCACATTGTTTTCATCTACAAGGATGATATTGCTGTGGCGCCCCATTATTTCAATAATAAGGCTGTATTTTACAGGGTCGCCGAGTTCGTCTTTTGCGTCAAATACAAGAGTGAGTATTCTTTCAAAGCCGTCCTGTTTTATTTCGCTCAGCCTTGCACCGCCGAGCTTTTTGCGTAAAAGCATAGTAAGCATAGGCTGGTTCTTTGGATTTTCGGCAAACATTTCGGTAAGGTGAATCCTTGCGCTGTCTGCCCTTGAGGAAAGCATAAGCTTACGAACGCCGTCATAGGTTCTGAAGGTAAACAGAAGTTCGTCCTTTGACGGCTGATATATTTTATCAACGCGCGCACCCGACAGCGACGACCATATTTCATTTTTCAGAAGATGAAGGAAAATTCCGTCAAGTGCCATACCTTTACACCTAAACTGTTTTTATAGGATTATCAACGGGAGCTGTAATAAACTCCGCATCGGTAAATACTGTTTCAAGCTTATCTTTTAACATAAGAAACGGCTTGTTTTCCGTTTCAAAATGGCCTGCGGAGATAACGGCGCATCCGTTTTCCGCACAGTCAAGCATCTGATGATACTTCATATCGCCCGTAATAAAGCAGTCCGCGTTTTCAAGCGCCTCTGAAGCATACTCCTCACAGGCTCCGCCGCCGAGGGCAACTGTTTTTATCGGCTTTTCGGTATCGGTATATCTTAAGCCCGCACAGTCAAGCGTATCGCTTACAAGCTGCGCAAAGTCGTCAATGCTCATTTCGCTTTCAAGCTCACCGTAAACCAGAAGGCTGTCGGGTGAATGAGATATATTTTTAAGTTCAAGTATTGAAGCGAGGTTATCGTTTATGCCTCCCTTTGCCACGTCAAAGTTAGTATGTGCACACAGCGCTGCTATGCCTGCATTTGCAAGGGTGTAAACCGCGCTGCCGCTTTTTACATCGTTTATTCCGCCGAAAATAACCGGATGGTGGGTCAAGACCAAATCAGCGCCCAAATCTGCTGCAAAGGAACAAACCGCCTTTGTTGCATCAAGAGCCATAACGCATTTTTTTACCTCTTTGCGGAAATCGCCTACAAGGTGGCCTGAATTATCCCACTCCTCCTGCGCTTCATAGGGAGCTATTGAGTTTATATAATCATAAATGTTTTTAACCGTTGTCATTGAGCTTCTCCTCTATGGCTTTGATTTCAACGCTGTAATCAGCGCCGCCCTTTTCCATATTCTTAAAGTAATTGATTAAATGCAGAAAGTATTCCTTATCTGAAAAGTCTTTAATATTACCGAGCCAGCAGGCAAGGCGATAATCGTCATAGTCATAATCGTCGATAACGCCTGTATAATACGCGTCCATAACGTTATAATGGTGACCCGAATCCTCAACAATAATATCGTTATTGATTCTGAAGCCGTAATTATACAGGAAAAGCCTTGCTTCCTCGGGATGAGTCATAGGATTTAAAATCAGATGCTTATTCTTAAGCTTTTCAAAATCGCAGGAATCAAGTATTTCATAAATAAGAATACCGCCCATACCCGCAATAAGAATATCGTCAATATCATCAAGCTCTATTTTTTCAAGCCCGTCGGACAGAACGCATTTAATCCTGTTTTCAAGTCCCTGCATTTTCACAAGGCTTTTACAGGAATTAAGAGGTCCTTCATTGATGTCTGACGCAACGGCGTTTTCAATCAATCCCTGTTCAACAAGATAAACGGGAACGTAGCCGTGGTCGCACCCCACATCTGCAAGCCTTGCGCCCTTATTTACAAGCGAAGCGCAGGTTAATAATCGTTTTGACAGTTTTTGCATAACATCAGTCCAAAAATTAGTATATATATTATACTATAAAGGAATATTGTTTGCAAGTTAAAGTAGGTTGTGCTATAATAGCATACGGTGATTATATGGATAAAAACGAAAACAAAATAATAAGCGACAGCGCGGTTGACCC
>JAFYGD010000152.1 GCA_017543415.1 Eubacterium sp.
AGCATTTTGAACAGCTTTTTCTTAATCAGCCACGGCGAATCCGCAAAGGAGCTTATGTTCACCTGCGTAAGACACCCTGCCTCAATAAAGTAATCAAGCTTGTATTTGTCCGTCATTAAAGCTCTGTAACGCTCAATGTGGGCAAGGACGGGCTTTACTCCGTAATCGCAGTAAAGGTTCATAAGTCTGTCAAAAACACTGTCGTCAAAATCGCTTGAAAAGCTGTGCTCAATCAGCGCGTATCCCGTGTCGCCTATGCATATGTCTTTTATGCTGCTGTTGTTAAAAACGTAGTCGCTGATATATATTTCCGCAGCGGGAACAAGCTCGGGGCTGTTCGGGGGAAGAGCGTTAACAAGCTTGTCCATAGCCTTTTCGCGTTTTCTTAAAAAGTCGTCAAGCGAAATGGTGTCGGAATAGTAGTGCGGCGTAAGAACAATTCTTTTTGCGCCCTGTTCCTTAAGCCGCTCAATCATTTTAAGGCTTGTTTCAACGTCTTTTGCGCCGTCGTCAATGCCCGGAATGATGTGGCAGTGCATTTCGGTTAAGTTTTCAATTTTCATAAAATCACTTCCCGTTATCTTCTGGGAGGTTCAACTTCGCTGTCTTTATTGCCGCTGTATGAACGGCTGCCGTAACCGTAGCCGCCGTAGCCGTAACCGTAACCGCTGTAGCCGCCGTAGCCGTAACCGCCATATCCGCCGTAGCCGTAACCGCCGTAGCCGCCGTAACCGTAACGGTATCTGCTGTACTTGCCGTAGTTGTACTTGCCGCCTGCCTTCGTTTCAACAAAGTTTACAATGAAACCGAGAACCTTTGCGTCAATAAATTCAAGCGCCGCAATAGCCTTCTCAACCTCGGGATGAGTGCTCTGGTTATATCTGATAACAAGAACAACGCCGTCGCTTTCTCTTATAAGGGGAAGCGCGTCCGAAACGATGTTAATGGGCGGTGTATCAATAATAATGTAGTCAAAATCCTTGCTGACGTCGTCAAGAAATTCAGCCATAGGCTCGCTGCTTAAGATTTCAGCGGGGTTCGGCGGAATTGTACCGGAACAGATTACCGAAAGGTTATCAAATTCGGTTGTGTGAACTATGCTGAAAAGGTCAACTCTGTCAGCCTTTGCAGCGGAAACGGTTGAGCCGAGGTAATCCGTAAGTCCCGGTGTGTTTGAAATACCGAAATACTGGTGTACCTTCGGCTTTCTTAAGTCGCCGTCAATAAGAAGAACACGCTGTCCTGCCTGTGCAAATGAAACGGCAAGGTTCAATGTGGTTGTGGTTTTTCCTTCACCTGCAACGGAGGAGGTTAAAACAATGCGCTTGCAGCCCTTCTTCATAAGCGAGAAGGTGATATTTGCACGTATGCTTTTGTAAGCTTCCTCAACCTTAAACTTCAGCGAAGGCGATAAGCTGAGGTCTTTAAGAAGAACTCTTGAAGATACTGAAACCGGATTCTTTTTAGTCTTTTTTGACATAACCCTCAACTCCTTTCGCTGAATTTGCCGCTATGCTGCGTCCCTCAAAATTCGGTACGGAGCCGAGTACGGGGATGTTGTACTTTTCTGTAAGCTCGTCGCTTGACTTAATACGAACGTCAAGCAGAGTCCTTAAAACAACGTAAGCAGCGGAAAGTGCAATTGCAATAAGCGTTGAAAACAGCATTTTCTTTGCATAGCCCTTGCTTCCTGCAGTTGTTGCCTTTATTGCTCTGTCCTCAACGGATGCGCGTACAAGGCCCTGGTTCTTTTCCTTCATTATCTTCGGAACCGTGGTTTCAAGCTGCTTTGCTATTTTATAAGAAAGCTCGGGGTCGGTCGTTGTTACGGTAATCTGGAAAATTGCGGTGTCGTTAAGTATTTCAATTTCAATTGCACCGTCCAGAATACCGCTTGAAAAGTTTGAATTGTACGCTTCGTTCAGGTCGCTTATAACCCTTGTGTTAAACTCATTGGTTTCCATAATGGTGATATAAGTAGGAAGCATACTTCTTGTGTAATTCATTTTGCTTGTGTTACTTGAGCGTACAACCTCAACGCTGTTGTTTTCGTTAACGTCGTCGCTGCCGTCGGTAGCGTAAGCAAGGAACTTAACGTCGGAGCTGTAGGTGAGCGTGGTGTACTGGTTAGTGTAAAAATAGCCAACAAGCGCTCCGAGGATAGCAAAAATAACAATCAGCTTCCACTTGCGTAATATTGCAAACAGTATTTTTTGCACATTTGCATCAATGTTCATAATTTATACTTCCTTTAGTACATATAAAATCACATTATATATTACTTTATGCAGACGGTTTTGTCAATAAATAAAATTTTAATTTTAAATTGTCAATTATATCTTGAAAAAAACAGTAATATTTGTTATGATTGCTTTGTAAATTTTACTGAGGAGGGATAATATGTATCCTATGCTGTTGGTTGCCGCCGTAACAATCGGTGACAAAATTGATTCGGCATTTTACGGCTTTGATATTGCAATTTATAAAATCTTCGGTGCAATTCAAAACGGATTTTTAACCCAGATAGCAAAAGTGTTTACCGCATTCGGCGATGAAAATTTCGTTATTCCCGTTGCCGTGCTCGGCATCGTTCTTTGCTTTTTCAAAAAGACAAGAAAATTCGGATTTGCGCTTATTTTTGCAATTGCAATAGGAACTATTGTTACAAACGTTGTTGTTAAACCCATGGTTTTAAGAATAAGACCTTATAATACCCTGCAAAACGCGCCGATTTGGGGCGAATACAGCAAGTGGTATACCGCTGCGGGAGCTCTTTCGGAAAGCGATTATTCCTTCCCGTCTGGCCATACAACCGCTGCGTTTGAAATGGCAATAGCTACTGCGCTCTGTTTCAGAAGCGAGGGTAAAAAGGGCATTTCGTGGCTCTTCCCGATTATCGCAATCCTTACCATGTGCTCAAGGGTTTACCTTATGGTTCACTATCCTACCGACGTTATCGGCGGATTTGTTGTAGGAACCTGCGCGGGCGTTCTCGGCTTCCTGCTTTCAAAGGCGGTCTGCGCTCTGTTTGAAAAAACCGCGCTTGATAAAATCGACCTTGAAAAAATCAGTAAAAAGGGCTTTAATCCCAAAGCGGTTACCGCAATTATCTGCATTGCGCTTGTTGGTATGTTCTGTAATTCCTATATCCCCGCTCTCAGCGAGGGCGGCGACGCTGCAAGGTGCGAATATGTAGGCGAATATGACTGTCAGAACGAAGCAAGGGTTGACGACGATAAGTACTACCCGCTTGATACCGATAACGACGGCGATGAGGAGTATTACTGTAAAATCCACTGGAAACAGTTAAGCCCCGAAACCGCAGATTAACACACGTATTAAAACAGACTGTTTCATTTTGAAACAGTCTGTTTTTTTAATCCTCATCGGAAATAACGTCAATATGGTATTGTAATTTGTTTTCAACGCTTCTTGATATTGCTATTCTGCGGTTGTTCTGAACAGTGTTTGTAACATACTGTATATGTCTCCTTGAATCAAAACAAGTTAATAATCGATTATTCATTATATTTCATAGTAAGTTCTCCAGTGAGCGTCTATATTAAAATCCTGTTTATTTAACATATGAAACAGAATAATCTACTATCCAATTGCCGTATTTCCATTTTAAATTACTTCTATCCATATCGTTTTCTACGGTAATCCCTACTTTAAATTGTTCATCTGAAAATAAGCGGTCATTGATTGTTTTTG
>JAFYGD010000153.1 GCA_017543415.1 Eubacterium sp.
CTGGTGTGAGGATCAGGATTTCTTCAGATTCAGCGGCATTTTCAGAAGCGTTTATCTCTACAGTGTACCGAAGACGCATGTCTATGATATTTCTGTTGTGCCTGTAGTTGCCGAAGATCTTAAAATGGCAACTCTTAAGTTCAGCGCAGTTACTGAAGGCACAGGCTCTATGGAACTAAAGCTCAGTCTGAGGGGCGAGAAGGTAATAGAGGGAACTATTCCTATTTCACCATCGGGAGAGACTGCAGGCAGTATTGATATCAATAAGCCACTGCTGTGGAGCGCAGAAGAACCTAATCTTTATGAGCTTCTTCTTATCATTAAAGACAGCCGCGGCAGCGTACATGAAGTTATAAGGCAGTATGTGGGCTTCAGGCGATTTGAGATGAAGAGCGGCCTGATGCTGCTCAACGGCAAGAGAATTGTGTTTAAGGGTGTTAACAGACACGAGTTCTCCAACAAGAATGGAAGAGTACCAAGTAGGGACGAGCTCCTTTTGGATATTCTCACCATGAAAAGAAATAACATCAATGCCATAAGGACAAGTCATTATCCTGATGATTCTGCTCTTTATGAGCTTTGCGACAAATATGGTCTCTATCTGATAGCTGAAAACAACATGGAGACCCATGGAACCTGGGAACCTTATCTTCGCGGCGCAAAGGGACTGGATCACGTTGTGCCTAAGGATAATAAGGATTGGGAGCCGCTTCTACTTGACAGGGTCAATTCCTGCTATCAGAGGGACAAGAATCATCCGTCAATCCTTATATGGTCCTGCGGTAATGAGGCTTTTGGTGGAAGCGTTATCCATGAGATGGCAGCTCTTTTCCGCAAACTTGATCCCAACAGACTGGTGCACTACGAGGGTATTTTCAATGACAGAAGCTACCCGGATACCTCCGATATGGAGAGCCAGATGTATCCTCCTGTTGCAGCAATTAAAGATCATCTTAAGAAGAACACTGACAAGCCCTTCATCTGCTGTGAGTACACCCATGCAATGGGCAATTCCTGCGGGGGAATGCATCTCTACACCGATCTGACGGATACAGAGGAGAGATACCAGGGTGGATTTATCTGGGATTACATCGATCAGTCCATCACCAGGAAGGACAGATACGGCAAGGAGTTTGAGGCCTACGGCGGAGACTTTGGTGAGAGACCAAATGATGGGAACTTCAGCGGAAACGGCATTGCCTACGGCGACAGGACGCCTTCTCCTAAGATGCAGGAGGTTAAGTTCAACTACCAGAACATTTCTGTTGAGTTTGACAAGAACAGGAAGAAGTTTAAAGTAATTAACAAGAACCTTTTCGTGAATACAGATATTTACGACTGCGTTGTTATTCTTAGCGCCAATGGAGAGGAGATTGCACGCTCCTTAGTGGATATAAGTGTTGCACCGCTAACGCAAAAGAGCTTTAGCGTTCCTGTGGAGCTCTTTGAGACAATGGCAGAGTTTGAAGCTGCCCCCTCCACTGAAAAAGACAGCTACGAGTTTGTATTAACCGTTTCTTTCATGCTAAGGGAGGATACCCTCTGGGCAAAGAAGGGACACGAAGTGGCATTCGGCCAGGCTGTTGTTAACAGCATCTCCTATGAGCACAAGACTGACTGTGGTCTTAAGGTTGTTCTTGGAAACAACAACATGGGAATATACGGGGATAATTTCTCAGCTCTTTTCACATATCCTAATGCAGCACTTATTTCTTATATCTATGGTGGCAAGGAGATGATCGAAAAGGCTCCCGCTCCTAATTTCTGGAGAGCGCCTGTGGACAACGACAACGGCTACATGATGCCATATATCTATGCACAGTGGAAGATCGCCAGTCTCTATGCCACATTAAAGAGCCCTGAGCTCAAGATGCCTGATGTAATACCGGGCGAGCACAGCATCACCATCAAGTACAGGTACTACATGCCTACAACGCCTGCTTCAGAGTGCTTTGTCACCTACGAGGTATTCGCAGACGGTGTCATAAGATGCGAGATGGAGTACTCCTGTGTAGAAGGACTTCCTGATATGCCTGAGTTTGGAATGCTCTTTAAGCTAAATGCAGACTACGATCAGCTTACCTGGTACGGACTTGGCCCTGAGGAGACCTACGCTGACAGAAAGCGCGGCGGAAAGCTTGAGCTCGACCTTGTTTTAAGAAACAACATCACAACCGAGGAATGTCCGCTCGGATTTTACCATCCCCACCCCGAATACCATCACATCAAAAAGGAAAACATCGGCTTAATTGAGGTTATGGGACTTGCGGTGCTTCCGTCAAGACTTAAAGAAGAAATAAGCGTACTTGCAGACGCTATTGTAAACGGTAAGAACATTACCGCCGACGAACGCATTGCAAAGCACGCTGACTGGGCTGAGGAAATCAAGGCGAAGTACACGCTTACAGCCGAAAACTGCGAGGATATACTCAAAAAAGAAATCGGTATTATCTTTACCGCTATTCTTGAGCAGTGCGGCGTTTTTGAAAGAAGCGAAAACGGCAAAAAGCAATTTTTAAAATTCACGGAGAGCGTTTAATAAATGTTCAACCTGCACACTCACACCTGGCGCTGCCACCATGCTAAGGGCGACGACGAGGAATATGTTTTAAGAGCGATAGCCAACGGTTATACAACCATTGGCTTTTCGGACCATGCGCCTTACGTATTTCCCGAAGGACACATAAGCTCTTTCAGAATGGAGCGCGAGCTTGCGGAGGACTATGCCCAAAGCATTAAATACCTTAAGGAAAAATACAGAGATAAGATTGATATAAAGCTCGGCTTTGAGGTTGAATGGTATCCGCTTTTCATTAAAGATGAGCTTGAATACCTTAAAAGTTTCAAATACGATTACCTGATTTTAGGGCAGCACTACACGGACAGTGAGGTTGAGGACTTTGCACACTACGCCGGGGCAAAAACCACGGATACCTCCACGCTTGACAAATACATTGAGCAGGTTATTGCAGCCGCAAAAAGCGGAGAATTCACATATATCGCCCACCCCGATTTGATTAACTTCACGGGCAGCAAAAAGATATACAGCCAAAAGATTGAATACTTTTTAACGGAACTTAAAAAGGTTGATATTCCGATTGAATTCAACTTTCTCGGCTTCAGCGACAGGCGCAATTACCCCAACGGCGAGTTCTGGAAGATTGCATCAAAAATCGGCAACAGGGTTGTAATAGGACTTGACGCGCACAGCCCCGACGTTTACGACGACAAAAAAGGGCTTGATGCGCTGAAGGCAAAGCTTGCTTCATACGGAATAAGCCCCATTGAAAACGTTGAAGAAATACTTAAATAATAGAAAAAGCAACATCAGATTGACTATTAAAACCTCCTATGATATAATCATACCAAAGGGGGTTTTTATTATGAAAAAAACAATTTCCGTTCTTTTGGCTATTATGATGATGTTTACTGCAATCGGTATGATGCCTGCATCCGCATATGCCAAAGACACCAAAATCAAAACAGTTAATGTTAAAACCGAAAAAGAGTTTTACGACAAAATTGCCGGCGGCTATACAGGCGCTTCATTCCAGAGCTCAACGCAGGGCGAAACCCACAGCTTTACCCTGACACTGAATAACGAGGCTTATGTTCTTATCAGCGTCAGCTCCAGGTGCGAGTCGGCAAACGATTCGGTTATGCAGACCGTCACTTTGGCAAACACGGCGCCCGCTAAAGAAATCTTTTCACACTTTATCAGCGGAAAAATAGCCGGCTATGACCGCATTGAAAAGCTCGCCGCAGGCAACTATACCATCAGCGTTACTGAAGAGTGGGACGATGTTACCAACACCACGCTGAACGTAGGTTTATTCAATGCGAACACCGAATTTCTTACCGCAAGCTATGTTAAAACAGTTAAAAACAGCGGTAATCAGAGCATGGTTATTAAAGTAAATGCGCTTGATACCATCAGCGAGCTTTATGCCGACAATTCAAACTACGGCTATGTTTCCGGCGTTAAGACGGTAGGAAAGCCCTATACTCCCGACGCTAACGGATGCATTACCGTTCCCGTTGAAAGCTATAACAAAAAGGCTTATCCTTACTTCACAATCCTTACAGAGGATATTTACGGAATTGAACACGAATACTGGTTCGGTGCGCTGACTCCCGAAACCGCTCAGTTTACGGGCATAAAGAACAAGGTTTACAGCGGCTCTGCAATCAAGCAAAGCTTCAAGGTTGAATGCTTCAATGACGTTCCCACGTACAAGGTAACTTATGAGAATAATACAAATGTTGGTACTGCCAAGCTTACAATTACAGGCTTCGGCAGATGGAGCGGCACCGTTACAAAGAGCTTTAAGATTAACCCCAAAGGCACATCGCTCGGTACAATTACTCCCGGCTCCAAGAAAATGACCGTACGCTGGAAAAAGCAGGCTACGCAGACAACCGGTTACGAAATTCAGTACAGCCTTTCTTCAAAATTCAAAAAGGCTAAAAAAGCTACCGTAAAGAAAAGCTCAACCGTTAACAAGGTTATCAAAAAGCTTAAATCAAACAAAAAGTATTATGTAAGAGTAAGAACCTATAAGGTTGTCGGCTCAAAGAAATACTATTCAAAATGGTCAAAGAAAAAGGCTGTAACCATTAAATAATAAATGTCAAATAAAAAAGAACTGTATCAGCGATACAGTTCTTTTTGCTTTATTGGAAAAGGTTTTTGTTATCAATAATTGCTTTTGCGGCGGTGCAGCCGGGGCAATCGCAGTAAACGGCGCCCTGCTCCTTGATTTCCTTTGCGTGAGCAAGCTTCTGAGCAGCAATTTCCTCACCGAAAATCTCCTTTGCAAGGTCGCTTGCCATAAAGCCGATTGTATTATCTATTGTGCAGATATCCTCCTCAGCCTCTGCAACCAGGATTTTGCCTGCCTCAGCCTCCTTATCCGTTCCTATTGAATCAAGATATTTTTGTGCTGCGTCCTTAAATTCAGGGCATGCGCTTACTGCTTCAAGCACAGCAGCTGCAAGTTCTTTAGCGGTCATAATAAATCCTCCTTATTTTTTATAGCTTTATCATACCATTTTTATATGCTTTTATCAACTTGCAATTTCAAAAAACCATTTTGTATCCTCAAGAAAAAGATAGGTCTGTCTGCCCTCAATATAACAGGTATAGCGGATTCCCGCGCCTCCGGATTTAAGAGATGCGGCGGGGCGGACATCGGTTATACGGTCTATTTCAAGCTCCGCTCCGTTATACGTCATTGAAAGAGGCGTTATATTCCCTCCCTCATCCCAAAGGGCTTTTACGGAGGTAAAATGCTTATCAGGGTTATTATATTCGGGTGCGTTAAATGAAATCATAGTTTACTCCTAACTTACTTTATATGCTATAGGGTGAATAATATGCTCATCGTGGGGATTGAAGCCCGAAAGGTCGCGCCGTTCAAGCTGACAGGCGCGCTGAACGCAGTAATTGCCGAAGCGGCGTTTAAGCGAATCAAGCGTTTGCTCAATTTTTTCCTGCTTTTCGCGCTGCTCAACGGTTTTTGCAAAATCGAACTGCTCGCAAAGCTCCGTATCAAAATCGGAAACCGAAACGCCGAGCGAACGGATATGGTTTTTCCAGTCATAATTAGCAGCAAAAAGCTCCATTGCGACCTTTAAAATTTCGGTACTGACATTAGTACAGGCGGGCATTGCCCTTTGGCGAGTAAAGGTAACGAGCGAGGTATCGCGCACGCTTATGGTTACGGTTCTTCCCTTGACGCCCTGTTCGCGCAGGCGGGTTGCAACGCTTTCGCACAGAACGCGGAAAACAGTTTTGACATCCTCGTTATCCACTAAATCACGCGGGGTTGTTGTTGAATTGCCAACGCTTTTAAGGTCGTCAATCTCATCCTTATGGCGTACCCTTGAAACATCGTTACCGTTAGCAAAAGCATAAAGCGTTTCACCGTTTTTGCCGAGGATTCGCTTTAAAAAGGCAGGGTTTGCATTTGCAAGATCGCCTATGGTATTTATACCGTAATAGGAAAGCTTTGCGCTTGTTGACCTGCCGACAAAAAGCAGTTCCCTGCACGGAAGGCTCCATACAATATCCTTATAATTTTCACGGGTAATAACCGTTACGGCGTCAGGCTTTTTATAATCCGAGCCGAACTTGGCAAATATCTTATTAAAGCTTACGCCGACGCTTACGGTAATGCCGAGCTCGGTTTTTATACGCTGACGTATTTCCTCTGCAATCTCAACTCCGCTTTTTTGCATACCCGTAACGTCAAGCCAGCTTTCGTCAAGACCGAAGGGCTCAATTAAATCGGTATAATCCTCATATACTTTACGGCAAAGCCTTGAAAAACGGAGGTAAAGCGGATAGTTGGGAGGAACGATAATCAAATCGGGGCATTTCTGCCTTGCCTTCCACAGTGGCTCGCCTACGGTAAGGCCGTATTTTGAGGCTATTTCATTTTTTGTAAGAATTATTCCATGCCTGCTTTCCGTACTGCCGCCCACGGCTACGGGTTTATTGCGTATTTCGGGACGGTAAAGACATTCCACAGAGGCGTAAAATTTATTGCAGTCAACGTGAAGAATTGTTCTGTCCATATTTTCACCTTTTAGAACATTTGTTTGATTATATTATAAAATAAAAATTCCGGTAAGTCAACCGGAATATATTGGGGATATATTATAAAAGGTATACAATATATAAAAAATCGGGAAGGCTGCCCTTCCCGATAATATTAATCGTTTAATTTTGCAAGCTCCTCACGGAAGGATTCCGCGCTGTCAAATTCCTTATAAACGGAAGCAAAGCGAACGTAAGCAACCTCATCAATATCCTTAAGCTTATCCATAATAAGCTCGCCGATTTTTGCAGAAGTAACCTCACGGTCAACGGAAGCCTGAAGCGAAGCTTCAATTTCACTGATTTTTGATTCAAGCTCTGCAACGGTTACGTGACGCTTTTCACACGCACGAAGCATTCCCTTTAAAATCTTGTTGCGGTCAAATACCTCACGCGATTTATCCTTTTTAATAACAATAATCGGAACGTCCTCAATAATTTCATATGTGGTAAACCTTTTACCGCACTGCAGACATTCCCTTCTTCTGCGGATACGCTCGTTTTCGTCTGTAGGACGGGAGTCGATTACCTTACTGTCGGTATAACCGCAAAACGGACATTTCATAACAAATTTCCTCCTCTGTTATTAAATAACAAGCCAAGTATAACACAATATATAGTAAAAGTCAAGTGTTTTCACTTTACAACAAGATATTGAACAAAATGAGCGTTTTTTGAAAACTGTTTCTTTTTATTGTATTCAGCGCATAAAAACAAAAGAAAAACCGCCGCAAAAACAAACACAAGCGGCGGTTTTAAAATCTATATATTCAGGTTTTCAAAATAGTTTTTGGAAAAGGCAAGCTCCTTTTTAACGTCAAGCCCTTTTGAATATATTTCAATAACATAATCGCCCTTATAATCCGCGGCTTTCAGTATATTGAAAAGGCGGCTGAAATCAAAGCTGCCCCGCCCGGGAGGAAGGCAGTCGGATTCGGGAAGATTATTATCCGAAAGGTGAACGTGGACAATTTCGTTTTTCATTTCCTCAAGGAAATCAAAGGGGTCATACCCCGCCCTGATTGCCTGCTTTATATCGAACACCATATGAAAATCACTGCCGAGGGCAGAGCGCATTTTCTTCATAAATTCAATATCCTCGCTTTTAAAACGCTTAACGTTTTCCTGGCATACGGTTACGCCCTCGCTTTTACCGATTTCAACAAGCGTTCTGAAGCGTTCAAAATAAAAATCGTCATCAAGCGGGATTTTACGCTGTTTAAGCGCGCCGTGAATAACAACGGGACCCGCGCCGAGAATGGCGGCTGCGTGGCAATGCGCACGGTACAAGCCGATAAAATCCTCAAACCTTCTTGGATATTCTCCGAAAATACAGGTGTTTTCAATAGCAGAAGAAAAAGGATGGATTGAAAGGATTTTTACGCCGTTTTCATCGGCGGTCTTTCTTAACTCCTTTACAAAGGAGGGCTCAAGCTCAGAGCTTGTATTAAAAAATATTTCCGATTTTTTAAAGCCGAGTTTAATAACCTCATTAAGCGCCTTTTCCGTTTCAAGCGGGTAAAAGCACGAGGTTGATGCTCCTATATTCATAAACAATTATCCTAACAGTTTTTCTACGCACGCAATACGGACGCTTACGCACAGAATACGTGCGGCAAGGTCAAGCTCCTCAACGGGAGGAAGCGACGGTGCAATACGGATATTGCTGTCATTCGGGTCCTTAAAATAAGGATAGGTTGCGCCTACGGTTGTAAGCGTTACGCCCGCTTCCTTACAAAGTTCGCCCGTTCTTTTTGCACAGCCGTTCATAACGTCAAGGCTTATGAAATATCCGCCGCGCGGTTTAAACCATGTTGCAATGCCGAGCCCGCCGAGTTCGCTTTCGAGATGCGCAAGCACCATTTCAAATTTGGGCCTTAAAATAGCTGCGTGCTTTTTCATATGCTCTTTAATTCCGCCTGCATTAACGAAAAATCTTACGTGGCGGTACTGGTTCATTTTATCATAACTGATAGTCTGACAGTTAAGACGCTTTTTAATATCCGCAATATTATTATCGCTTGCGGCAAGGGCGGATATACCCGCTCCGGGGAAGGTCATTTTTGAGGTTGAACAAACCTCAATTACCATATCCTCATTACCGTAATCGCCGAGGTAATCAAAGATATTAAGCAGCTTATCGCCCTCCTCGTACAAATCGTGAATACAGTAAGCGTTATCCCAGATAATCCTGAAATCCTCCGCCGCAGGCTTAAGGGCGGCAATACGTTTAACGGTTTCATCGCTGTATGTAATACCCTGCGGATTTGAATACTTGGGAACGCAGAACATACCCTTAACCTTTTCGTCCTTAACAAGCTCCTCAATAATATCCATATCGGGGCCTTCGTTTGTCATAGGTACGTTTACCATTTCAATATTGAAATATTCAAGGATTGTAAAATGCCTGTCATAACCCGGAACCGGGCAGAGGAATTTAATACCGGGAATATCGTTCCACGGGGTTGAACCGCATAAGCCGTGGGAATATGCCTGGGCAATATAGTCAAACATAATTGAAAGGCTTGCATTGGGACCTAAAAGAATATTTTTAGGCTCAACCTCAAGTAAATCCGCAAAAAGGCGCTTACAGCTCGGAATACCGTCAAGAATACCGTAGTTTCTTAAATCAATACCGTCCTCGATATAGTCGGTATAATCAAGAAGGTCCATTGATAAATCAAGCTGGTCCTTACCGGGCTTACCCCTTGACATATCAAGGCTGAGCCCCATATTTTTGTATTCCGCAAATTCTTTAAGCAGGGCTTCTTTTTCCGCAAGAAGTTCATCGGCTGTCATTTCCGAATACTTTTTCATAAACTGCCTCCAAAAATAAATATGTTATATAATAGCACAACAGGATTTAATTGTCAAAAAGATAAATATAAATAAAAGCCTTGATTTTAATCCTTGATAAATTATATAATAAAACGGTACGGAGGTATTCCCATGGATTACAGATTGGAACACGACTCAATGGGCGAGGTTAAAGTACCCGCTGACAGATACTGGGGCGCGCAGACTCAGCGCTCGCACGAAAACTTTTTAATAGGCGTTGGGATTGAAACAATGCCCGCAGAGGTTATCAAAGCCTTCGGTATTTTAAAGAAGGCTGCGGCTATTGCGAACAACTCGCTTAAAGGGGATAAAATGACCGATGAAAAGCTCGGCTTTATTTCCGCTGCCTGCGACGAGGTAATAAGCGGTAAGCTGGACAGCCATTTCCCGCTTGTTGTATGGCAGACGGGCTCCGGCACACAGAGCAATATGAACGCCAACGAGGTAATTGCGAACCGCGCGAATGAGCTTGCGGGCAAAAAGCTTTTACACCCCAACGACGATATAAATATGAGCCAGAGCTCAAACGACACCTTCCCCACCGCCATGAGCATTGCTGCCGTTTGCGCAATTGAGGACAGGGTTATTCCTGCCGTAGGCGAGCTGATAAACACCTTCAAAGCGCTTGAAAGCGAAAACGAAGGAATAGTTAAAAGCGGACGCACCCACCTTCAGGACGCAACGCCGATACGCTTTTCACAGGAGATAAGCGGCTGGCGTTCAAGCCTTGAAAAAGATATTAAGCTGCTTGAATCCGCAATTACCGAGTTAAAGGAGCTTGCGCTCGGCGGAACCGCGGTAGGAACGGGGCTCAACGCGCCCGCAGGCTTTGACAAAAAGGTTGCAAAGGCAGTTTCCGAAATAACGGGAAAGCAGTTTATTACGGCTGAAAACAAGTTCCACGCGCTCACTTCCAAGGACGAAATTGTTTTTGCCCACGGCGCGCTCAAGGCGCTTGCGGCGGATATGATGAAAATTGCAAATGACGTTCGCTGGCTTGCGAGCGGTCCGAGGCTCGGTATAGGTGAAATAAGCATACCCGAAAATGAGCCCGGCTCATCAATTATGCCCGGAAAGGTAAACCCAACGCAGTGCGAGGCGGTTACAATGGTTGCCGTTCAGGTTATGGGCAACGACGCGGCGGTAGGCTTTGCCGCAAGTCAGGGCAATTTTGAGCTTAACGTATTTATGCCAGTAATAATTTACAACTTCCTTCAGTCCGCAAGGCTGCTTGCGGAGGCGATTACATCGTTTAACAAAAACTGCGCCGTAGGAATAAAGGCCAACAGAGATAAAATGCACGATAACCTTTACAATTCGCTTATGCTTGTTACCGCGCTTAATCCGTATATCGGATATGAAAACGCGGCTAAAACAGCTAAAAAGGCTTACAGCGAAGGCATTTCGCTTAAAGAGGCGTGCGTTAGCCTCGGTTTTTTAAGCGAGGAGGAATTTGACAAGGTATTCCGCCCCGAGGAGATGGCGTAATGGCTCAGGAATCTCAAAGAGATTTAAGAGAAGAATTCCGTAAAAACAAGCTGGATAACATGAGCGACAGAGAGGTTCTTGAGCTCATACTTTCATATTCAAAAAAGGGCGAACAGGCGGGCATAATGGCTGACAGGCTGCTTGAAGAATACTTTTCGCTTGAAGGCGTTTTAAACGTAAGGCCGAAAAGACTTATTGCCTATGACAGAATTGACAAACGAAGCGCCGTTCTTATTTCGCTTTTCAAAAAGATTGCAGAGCAGTACTACATAAGTAAAAACGACAAGGTAAGGTACCTTCGAAAAACCGACGACATAAAAGAATATACAAAGAACGTTCTTGCTCTCTGCCCTGTTGAAAAATTTTTGATTATCTGCCTTGACAAAAGATACAGAATTCTTAACTGTGAGATAATATCCGACGGTAACGGCGGAAGAACCTACATTAACGAAAGCAAGCTGCTTGACAGACTTGTTACATACCGGACGCAAAAGGCAATTATTGCCCACAATCACCCGCAGACTGACGCAATGCCCTCTGCTCCCGATATTTACACAACCAAGAGGCTTGAGGAGCTGTTTAACTCAATGGGAATTGAGCTGCTTGACCACATTATAGTCAGCAAAAGCAGCGTTGTTTCAATGAGATATGACACGGACTGCCTTAAGCCCGAGGAAGATGATTGTTGAATTAAACTCAAATTAGTGATATAATCTATTAAAACATTATTCGAGGTGTTATTATGAAACTTAAAACTGCAGCAAAAATCGGTTTATCCGCAGCTATTGTAGGCGCGGGAGTTTACGGAGGAATACTTGCAGGCAAAAAAATTGCATGGTTTAAGGATTACTGTAAGCTTGTTCCATACAAGGTACAGTCCGTTAAGGATTCAGACCTTACCGATGAGGACGATTACGTTTTAACGGCTCACCGCGGGTTCAGAGCCGTTGCGCCCGAAAACACCCTTCCCGCTTATGAAGAAGCAGGCAAGGCAGGCTACTGGGGCGCAGAGTGCGACACTTACAGAACGCGCGACGGAGTATGGATTGTTCACCATGACCCCGTTACAACAAGGATGATGGATAAATCAAGAGTTATTGAGCTTTCCACATACGATGAGCTTTTAAAGCTCAACTACACTAACGGCCACAACGTTGACAAGTATCCCGAGCTTAAAATCTGTACGCTGGAGGATTACTTTAAAACCTGCGCCAAGTACGGTATGGTTGCTGTTATTGAGCTTAAATACAACCGCAACAGGCAGTATTACCGGGAGCTTATTGACCTTCAGAACAAATACGGTGTTACAACTAATTACATTGCGTTTTCATTTGAGGACCTTGTTGATTTAAGAAAGCTTACCGATTCAGACCTTTATCTTCTTGTTGACGACATCAGCGACGAGGCAATTGAAAAGGCAAAGAGCCTTGAAAACTGCGGAATCAGCTACGACTGTAATTCCGAGCACAACACGGGCAATGACTGTGAATGGATTAAAAAGGTACACGCTGCGGGGCTTAAAACCGCAACCTGGACCTGCGACAGCGTTGAGCTTATGGAAAAGCTTGTACGCGCAGGAACAAAGTACATTACAACAAACTGCATTACTTACTAAAACAAAAAGAAGGGTGGTAGGGCACCCTTCTTTTTTTATTTTATATTTATTCTGCTGTTTCTGCTACTGCAAGAGCTTCGTTATCCTCCTGAACCTTTTTATAAATAGGCTCAAGTTTTTCTTTGGTAAGCGGATAACCGAAACGGTAAAGCAGCCAGATAAGAGTATATGTTATTGCAGGAATCAGGGTACAGATTGTAAGAATCTTATCGCTTGTTCCCGGAACATAGCCTGCGTTAGACATCTGGGTTACGTCGTAGTGAGCGTACTTTTCAAGAAGCATAAGTCCGCCGTAATCGGCAATGGTCTGACCGAGCTTTCTTGAGAAGGTGTAAACTGCGTAAATTGCGCTTTCGCTCTTAATTCCCGTTTTAACATACTGATAATCAATTACGTCTGCAACAACAGCCCAGTTTGTAATTGAAACGAACGAATAGCCGAAACCGATAATAAACAGCGTTGCCATAAATACAACGATTGTAAACTTATCGCCTTCAGGCTTGAATTTACCTATTGCGCCCATAACAAAGCAGGCAATAGCGGCAAATGCGGCAAACATTGAGCCGAAGCCCGCAAGCTCCTTTTTACCGTACTTTTTGGAAAGAGTCGGCGTTACAAGAATCATTAACGCCATCGGGAAATACTGGGCAACAGTACCTACAACCGAAAGGTTTGTATTTACAAAGTAGTTTTTGAAAAGGTACTGGTTAAGGGACGCGAACTGAAGCTGGCCGCTGATAAGCACGCCCGTGATTGCAAGAACGATAAACGGACGGCTTTTAAACATAGCCTTATACGCTTGCTTCATATTGATATTCGGCTTTGCTTCGGACTTAACGCGCTCTTTTGTTGTTGCATAACATGCAAAATAGAACACAATTGAGCACGCGCACATTATTGCAGCAAAGGTAAACATACCCTTTGCATCCGCAACCTTAACGGTCGGGTCCGCCGCGTTTTTCTTATAGATAATAAACGGAGCTACAAGGAGCGGAGCTGCACCGCCGATACCGCCGCCGATTGCACGGAAGGTTGAAAGCAGGGTTCTTCCCTCGGGCTCATCGGTGATAACCGAAGCAAGCGAGCCGAAAGGAACGTTGATACCCGTATACATCATACCGAAGGCAATATATGTAATATAAGCAAAAACAAGTACGATAGTCGGGTTGCTTCCTATTTTTGGAATAGTTGTAAAGTTATAGAAGCAAAGAAGCTGCGCTACGGCAACGGGAATTGCCACCCACTTTAAGTACGGGCGGAACTTGCCGTCCTTTCCCGGCGGGCGCTTTGCAACTATGCCTCCCCAGATCGGGTCGTTAATCGCGTCCCAGAGCCTTGTTGCAAGGAAAAGAGTTGCAACGTTACCGGGGGTGATTAACAGAACGTCGGTATAAAACACCTTAAGGAACGAAGAAACGTAGGTTAAAACAAAAAGATTGCCGGCGTCGCCGAGCGCGTAACCCATAGCCTCTTTAAGTCCTATATGATTAGGGTGCTGATAAACAGGTTTATCCTTTTTAGATTTTTTAGACACTGAATATCCCTCCTTACATAAAACATATTATCACAGAAAGTTCAATAAATCAATAAATGCAGGGGCTTTTTATTAATAAATATTATTGACTTTTTAGTTCCTATGTGATAATATACAGAAAAAGGCACCTTTAACAAGGCATAATATTGGCCACTTATTCTATCCGTGTGGTAGAATTTAAAGGTTTTATTTATTTTCACCGCTGATATTTTTTATCAGCGGTTGTTTTTTTGCAACAAAAAACGCAGGGAGCTTCCCTGCGTTTTTACGTATATCATTCTTTTC
>JAFYGD010000154.1 GCA_017543415.1 Eubacterium sp.
ATAAAAATATCTGAAGGTGTCGGTAAATCCTGCCGCCTGGAGCGCGGTCATTTTTCCCCTTTCCTCATCGGTAAAGCCCGCGTTATGATGATTTGTTTTCGGGTTCTTCAGGTCTATTTCCTTATGGGCTACATTAAGGTCGCCGCAGAAGATAACGGGCTTCTTTTCATCAAGCTTTTGCATATAGGCTCTGAAATCATCCTCCCACTTCATACGGTAATCAAGCCTTTGAAGCTCGTTTTGCGAATTGGGGGTATAAACAGTTGCAAAATAGAAATCTTCATACTCGAGAGTAATCAGCCTTCCCTCTTTATCGTGCTCCTCAATGCCCATTCCGTAGAACACGTTAAGCGGTTCACGCTTTGTAAAAACCGCTGTGCCGGAATAGCCCTTCTTTTCCGCATAGTTCCAGTAGGAATAATAGCCTTCCGGCGCAAAATCAATCTGTCCTTCCTGAAGCTTTGTTTCCTGAAGGCAGAGGATATCGGCGTCAATTTCGCTGAAAAACTCCTTGAAGCCCTTATTTACACAGGCGCGGAGCCCGTTTACGTTCCATGATATAAATTTCATATTTTCACCTCAAATGGATAATACCATATCATTGATATTTTTGCAAATGTATGGTAAAATTCTTTTATAATGTTTTAGGAGAGATTTAATTGAAGCTTCACGAAAAGCTTGAAAAGCTTGAGCGTTATCCGTTTCATATGCCGGGTCACAAGCGCAACCCCGAATTCAATATTACGGGAAGCGAAATTGACATAACCGAGATTGACGGCTTTGACAATCTGCATAACGCAAAGGGCGTTATTGCAGAGGTTGAGGAACGCTTAAAAAGACATTATAAAAGCAAAAAAAGCTTTATGCTTGTAAACGGTTCCACCGTAGGTATACTTGCGGCGGTTTTTGCAGTATGCAACGAGGGCGACAAGATAATAATTGCACGCAACTGCCACAAAAGCGTTTACAACGCCTGCCTTTTAAGGCACCTTAAGGTGGTTTACCTTGAGCCCGAATTCGACAGCGTTAATATGTGCTACACAAGCGTTATGCAGGACAGGGTTGACAGCCTTTTGCTTAACCACGCAGACGCAAAGGCAGTCGTTATTACCTCCCCTACATACGAGGGCAGGATAAGCAATATTGAAGCCGACATACCCCTTATAATTGACGCGGCGCACGGAGCGCACCTCGGGCTTGACTGCTTCCCCGCTTACCCGAAGGGCAGTATTGTTATTTCCTCGCTTCACAAGACTTTGCCCGCGCTTACACAGACGGCAGTAATGAACATTTACTGCGAAGAATACACGGCAAAGGCAAAGCGTTACCTTGACATATTTGAAACAAGCTCGCCGAGCTATGTGCTGATGAGCAGCGTTTCAAAGTGCTGCGATATTATTGAAAACGCGGAGCTGTTCAGGGATTACTACAAAAGGTTGACGGATTTCAGGCAGATTGAATTCAGCTCGCTGCACCTGAAATACAGCGACGATATTTCAAAAATAGTTATTTCAACGCAAAACACGGTTATGAGCGGAAAAGGGCTTGCCGAAATACTCAGAAAAAACCTTATTGAGCCCGAAATGGTAAGCGAAAACTACGTTGTTTTAATGACCTCCGTTGCAGACACTCAGGAGGGCTTTGACAGGCTTACAAAGGCTCTTCTTGAAGCCGACGAGGGGCTTATGCAGAAGGATGAGCCGCCGAGGAGAAAGCCGCCGATACCTAAAGGCGTTCAGGTTATTGAATATCCCGAAAGCACGCAGGAATAAGAATTAAAACACGCAGAGGGAAAAGTCTGTGCGGAATTTGTTTACGCATATCCGCCCGATATTCCCCTGCTCTGCCCTAATGAAATAATTTCCGCGGAAATAATTGATTACATCGCCGCAATAATCAAAGCGGGAGTGAGCGTTATTTCAGACAGCGGATTACTTCCCGATAAGATATTGACAAAAGCAGAGTAATTATTTATAATACTTAAGAAATAAATTTTACGAGGTGTTCTTATGAAAAAGATTAACACATTAAATTCAAGAAATCTTTGCGAATCTGCTAAAAAGGGCGGCTGCGGCGAATGCCAGACCTCCTGCCAGTCAGCAAGCAAGACCTCCTGCTCTGTTGCTAACCAGAAATGCGAGCAGATTAAGAAGTAAATTCAGGATTTACGGCGGTTAACCGCCGTTTTTCTTTATGGTGGTAAAATGATACACGCATACAAAATGAACGGCTACAACATAATTATTGACCAGAACAGCGGCTCGGTACACAGCGTTGACGAGGCCACGTTTGACGTAATAACTATGTTTGAAAGCCACACTAAAGATGAAATAAAAAAATACATACTTAATAAGTACGCTGACGTTAAGGAAAGCGAAATTGACGGCTGCTTTAACGACATTGAAAGCCTTATTGCAGACGGCAGGCTTTTTTCAAAGGACAGCTTTGAGGACTCTGCGCTTGACTTTAAAAAAAGGCAGGGTGTTATTAAGGCGATTTGCCTTCACGTTGCTCACGGCTGCAACCTGAACTGCGAATACTGCTTTGCAGGCAAGGGCGAGTACGGCGGAGCAGACAAGGGCTTAATGAGCCTTGAAACGGGTAAAAGAGCACTTGACTTTCTTGTTGAAAACAGCGGAACGAGGAAAAACCTTGAGGTTGACTTTTTCGGCGGAGAGCCGCTGTTAAACTGGGAGGTTTGCAAGGAGCTTGTTAAATACGGGTGCTCGCTTGAAAAAAAGCACAATAAAAACTTCCGTTTTACCTTAACAACAAACGGTGTTCTTGTTGACGACGAGGTTATAGAATTTTGCAACAGGGAAATGAGCAACGTTGTTCTTTCGCTTGACGGAAGAAAGTCCGTTCACGATAAGCTGCGCAAAACGCCAAACGGCAGAGGCAGCTATGATTTGATTGTTGACAAATTCAAACGCTTTGCAGACGCGAGAGGACAGAAGGATTACTACATCCGCGGAACCTATACCCACTTTAACACGGACTTTTCAAAGGATTTAATTCACATGGCAGACCTTGGCTTTAAAGAGCTTTCCGTTGAGCCTGTTGTATGCCCTCC
>JAFYGD010000155.1 GCA_017543415.1 Eubacterium sp.
AAATAGCTGTTGGTGTTGTAGCCGTGAACGCAGATAAAGGTGTTCTCGGTCGGCTTTTCGTTAATGTAAAAATAACCCGGCAGCGTAAGCCCGTCGTCGGTGGTAATGCTTACCTCCTCAGCCGTGTAGTTTTCCTGAAGTCTTGCAATCGCGTCGTCAGTTGCTTTAGTGGCTTCAGCGTAGTCGTCGTCAAAAAAAAGTCCGGGGTCCGGATTCTCCCTGTCGGTTTGCGGCGGGTCAATGAAAACCTTGTAAAGCATTACCGAAATTGCTGAAAGCCATGAAACAATAATTGCAGTTAAAATTGAAATAAATAACCAAGAACCTTTTTTCATAAATTCTCCTCCTGTTAATTGTTATTATTTTAACATAAAACGTCAAATTATTCAATAATATTTTCATACAATAATATTGATTTTACGGGCGGAAAGGTATATAATAGTTAATGGAAATATGTCTATTATCTTTTTCTACAGGAGTGATAATATGTCTGAAAAAATCATTGTTGCGGGCGGCGGGCACGGCGGAATAGCCGCGGCTATGCTGCTTTCAAAGGCGGGCTTTGACGTTACCGTTTATGAAAAGAATTCGCGTGACGCCATGGGCTATGACTGGACGGACTCATTTGACGCCCGTGCGTTTGACGCCGTAGGTATTCCCATGCCGTCAGAGGAGCATTTTGAGCCCGGTGCAAGTATAACCTTTGTACCTCCCTCGGAAAATACTATTATTACTATGCCTGACGGTGAAAATACAAGCATAATTATGGAGCGCAGGTATCTTTACGATTATCTTATCGGTTTTGCCGAAGCGGCAGGAGTCAAGTTTAAATATGAGTGCGAGGTTAAAGCACCGCTGCTGTCGGGCGACAGGGTAGTCGGTATTGAAACCGAGGACGGCAGGCATTATGCTTCGCTTATTATTGATGCCTGCGGCTGCGAAAGCGTTTTGAGAGCCGCACTTCCCGATTGCTGCGGAATACAGAAGCATACCGCTCCCAACGAAAAATTTTTCGTCTACCGCGCTATTTATAACAAAGGCTGTGAGGACGTAAAGAATAAGTATAAGGTTTACCTTATTCCCAACGGCAGAATGGGTATCGGCTGGGTTATCAGCGAAAGGGAACACAGCGATTTGCTTATCGGTGAATTTGAGCCCTTTACTCCCGAGGAAGCCGAACAGCGCGCAGAGTTTTTCAGACAGCACAATCCCGTCCTCGGCAATAAGCTTCTGCGCGGCGGCGGAATGGTAACTATCCCCGTGCGTCATACGCTTTCGGTTATGGTTGCGGACGGCTACGCCGCAATAGGGGACAGCGCGTTTATGACGGTTCCGCTAATCGGCTCCGGTATCTCCAACGCGCTTTACGCAGCATCGATGCTTGCCGATGTAGTAATCAATGATGAAACAAAAACCTACAGCGCTGAAATCCTCTGGGAATATCAGAAAAGGTACTTTAAGGAAATAGGCAACGGTATGGCAAAGTTCGGCGTAATAAGGGCAATTCTTCCAAGCCTTACGCCCGAACAGATTGACTATCTCTTTGACAGCGAAGTGCTGACCACCGAGGAAATGAATATCTCCGGAGGCTCCCTTGTTTCGGTTGACCCGACCCTTATCAAAAAGGCGGTTGCAATTATTAAGGATAAGGGGCTGCGCAATATTCTTATTAAGGTAATCGGCGATATGGGTAAGCTAACGGCTGCCTTTGCTTCAATGCCTGCCTATTACAGCAGGGTAAAGGTTCTGCAGTGGGCTGAAAAATACGATTCAATTTTCAGTTGATAATATGCAGGGAGGGCATTTTGCCCTCCCGTTTTTTACGCGCAAGTAATGAACACACGGCGCCGTTGATAAAATAATTTTAAGACTTGTAAAAAATTTACAAAATTAAGTCTTGACAAATTGACTCTTTTGGATTATATTATAGTACCTACTAAAATGGGAATATATGCACTTTAGGCAGTTTTTACATTATTTGCCGAAACAAAAAATTTACAATTTTTCAGTCGGCGCAACGCATAAAAACCGGTCAGAAAAGCGCTTGAATCCCGCATTTTTTGTAGGGAAATCCAAATGAAACGGAGTGATACCTTTTATGGTAAATGTGAAGGATGTACAGGTCGGTACAACTACACGAAAGAGCTTTGCAAAAATCAACGAGGTTATGCAGATGCCTAACCTTATTGAGGTGCAGAAGAAATCTTACCAGTGGTTCCTTGACGAAGGTCTGAAGGAGGTTTTCCGCGATATCGGTTCAATCACCGATTACACCGGCAACCTTGTTCTTGATTTCATTGATTATTCAATGGACGATGAGCCCAAGTATTCTATCGCACAGTGCAAGGCGCGTGACGTTTCCTATTCAAAGCCGCTCAAGGTCAGAGCAAGACTTCAGAATAAGGAAACCGGCGAGGTTAAGGAAAACACAATTTATATGGGCGACTTCCCGCTTATGACGGATGCGGGCACCTTTGTTATCAACGGTGCAGAAAGATGTATCGTATCCCAGCTCGTAAGGTCACCCGGTGTTTACTATCATATGGAGCATGACAAAACCGGTAAGGAGCTTTACACCAATACCGTAATCCCCAACCGCGGCGCATGGCTTGAATATGAAACCGACGCTAACGACCTTTTCTACGTTAGAATTGATAAAAACAGAAAAATCTTCATCACCACCTTCCTCAGAGCTCTCGGCCTCGGTACAGACGCTGAAATAAGGGAATTCTTCGGTGACGATGAAAGAATTGAAGCCACTATTGATAAGGACACAACCAAGAACCAGGAAGAGGCTCTTCTTGAAGTTTACAAGAAGCTCCGTCCGGGCGAGCCGCCGACGCTTGAAACAGCACAGGCGCATCTTGACGGTCTGTTCTTTGACGCACACCGCTATGACCTTTCAAGAGTAGGCAGATATAAGTACAACAAAAAGCTCGGCCTTGCTGACCGTCTTTCGGGTCAGACTCTTTCACAGCCGATTATCTCCCCGATGGGCGAGCTTCTTGCCGATGCGGGCGAAAAGATTACCGCCGCAAAGGCTGCAGAGATTGAAAACACGGGCGTTATGTTCGCCTATGTTCAGCTCGACACCGGCAGGGAAATCAAAATCGCTTCAAACGGTATGGTTGATATTGACAACTTTGTTACCGTTGATAAAAAAGCGCTCGGCATTAATGAAAAGGTATCCTACCGTGTATTAACAGAGATTATGGAAAAGTGCGGCGACGACCAGGCTGCCCTTGAAGAGGAAATCAGAATTAAGCATGATGACCTTATTCCTAATCATATTATTGTTGATGATATATTCGCAACTGTTTCTTACCTCAACAACCTCGCTGCAGGTGTTGGTAAAACAGACGATATTGACCATCTCGGCAACCGCCGTATCCGTGCTGTCGGAGAGCTTCTCCAGAATCAGTTCAGAATCGGCTTTACAAGAATGGAGCGCGTTATCCGTGAGCGAATGACCTTACAGGCTCAGGACGATGAGGAAGCAATCACACCTCAGGCGCTTATCAATATCAGACCCGTAGTTGCTGCAATCCGTGAGTTCTTCGGTTCTTCACCGCTTTCACAGTTTATGGACCAGAACAACCCGCTTGCAGAGCTTACTCATAAAAGACGTCTTTCGGCGCTCGGTCCCGGCGGTCTTTCGCGTGACCGTGCAGGCTTTGAGGTTCGTGACGTACATTACACCCATTACGGACGTATGTGCCCCATTGAAACTCCCGAAGGTCCGAACATCGGTCTTATCTCTTATCTTGCCTGTTACAGCCGTCTTAACGAATACGGCTTCATTGAAGCTCCGTACCGTAAGATTGACAAGAAAACAGGCTGCGTAACCGATGAGGTTGTTTATATGACAGCCGATATGGAGGACGAATTTGTAGTTGCACAGGCTAACGAGCCTCTTGATGAAAAGGGCCACTTCCTTAACAACAGGGTAACCTGCCGTTACAGGGATGAGTTTCTTACAAAGCATCCCGATGAAGTTGACTACATGGACGTATCTCCCAAGATGGTAGTATCCGTTGCTACCGCAATGATTCCGTTCCTTGAAAACGACGACGCAAACCGTGCTCTTATGGGTGCTAACATGCAGCGTCAGGCAGTACCGCTTCTTAAAACCGAAGCTCCCGTAGTAGGAACAGGTATGGAATACAAGGCTGCTTACGATTCAGGCGTTGTAGTTCCCGCAAAGCGCGGCGGTACGGTTATCTCCGTTGACGCAGACGTTATTGAAATCAAAACCAAGTCAGGCGAAATTGATAAGTATGAGCTTATTAAGTTCTCAGGCTCAAACCAGGGCACCTGCATTAACCAGCGCCCGGTAGTTTCACTTCACGAAAAGGTTGAGGAAGGTCAGGTTATTGCCGACGGTCCCGCAACCTGCAACGGTGAAATTTCGCTCGGTAAGAATGCGCTTATCGGCTTTATGACATGGGAAGGTTATAACTACGAGGACGCTGTACTTATTAATGAAAAAATAGTACGCGACGATGTATATACTTCTATCCATATTATAGAGCATGACCAGGAAGCCCGCGACACCAAGCTCGGCCCCGAGGAAATTACAAGGGATATCCCCAACGTTGGTGAGGATGCTATCAAGGACCTTGACGAAGACGGCATTATCCGTATCGGCGCAGAGGTTAAGAGTGGCGACATCCTTGTAGGCAAGGTTACTCCCAAGGGTGAAACCGACCTTACAAGCGAGGAAAGGCTTCTCCGTGCAATCTTCGGCGAAAAAGCGCGCGAGGTTCGTGATACCTCCCTTAAAGTGCCTCACGGCGAATACGGTATCGTAGTTGACGTTAAGGTATTCACAAGGGCAAACAGCGATGAGCTCAACCCCGGTGTAAATAAGGTAGTTCGCGTTTATATCGCACAGAAGAGAAAAATCCAGGCAGGCGATAAGATGGCAGGCCGTCACGGTAACAAGGGCGTTGTTTCCCGTGTTCTTCCTCAGGAGGATATGCCCTTCCTTCCCGACGGACGTCCGCTTGATATCGTTCTTAATCCTCTCGGCGTACCGTCCCGTATGAATATCGGTCAGGTACTTGAGGTTCACCTCGGCTATGCAGCTATGGCTCTCGGCTGGAAGATGATGACTCCCGTATTTGACGGCGCGCACGAGGATGAT
>JAFYGD010000156.1 GCA_017543415.1 Eubacterium sp.
CACGGAGGAAGCCGTGCTTGCAGCCGTTTCAAAGCTCGGTTACGACCTTTCAACCGAGGATGCGGGCAAGGTTTATGAGGAATTTCTCCGCGTTGCTTCAAAGAAAAACGTCGGCGCAAAGGAGCTTGACGCAATCGTAGCTTCCGCAGCGCTTCAGGTTCCTTCCGCTTACAAACTTATAAGTTATATAATCAACAACGGTAATATTATTACCGCAAGCGCTCATATTGTTCTTGAGCGTGAGGGCGAAACTCTTGAAAGCATTGAGCTCGGTGACGGACCTATTGACGCTTCGTTTATTGCTATTGATAAAATTATCGGCAGCCACTATGAGCTTGACGATTTTCAGATTCAGGCTGTTACCGAGGGTAAAGAGGCTATGGGCTCAGCAGTGGTTAAGCTGCGCTCGGGCGGTAAGCTTTATTCGGGTAACGGTATTTCAACCGATATTATCGGTGCAAGCATCAGGGCATACCTTAATGCAATTAACAAAATTGTTTATGAGGAGGCGCAGGCATGAAGCTTTCGTTTTCAACCAAGGGCTGGCACGGCATAGCCTTTGACGAATTCTGCGGTGTTGCAGAGGATTTGGGCTTTAAGGGTATTGAGCTTCATAATATTCATAACCGCCTTTTTACGGATAAGGACGGCGCTTTTCACGATTACGCCGCAATGGCAACGCGCCGTAAGCTTTTTGAAAGAAAGCTCACTATTCCATGTATAGATACTATCTGCGACCTTTCATCGGAAAAGGACGCGCAGGCAACCTTAGCCGAAACAGAGGCCTGTATTGAAATTGCCAACAATCTGAACATACCTTACGTGCGCGTAAGAGCGGAGGCAGAGGAAAAGACGGAGGAAAATTTTGCCTTCGTTACCGAAATGCTTGAAAAAATTGTACCCTTTGCAGAGAGCAAGGGCGTGGTTATTCTGATTGAAACCAAGGGAATGTTTGCAGATACCGCCGTTTTGCGCGATATTCTTGAAAACTTTGCGTGCGACAGCCTTGCGGCGCTCTGGAATATCAGCGCTGCTTATCAGACTAAGGGCGAAACCCCCGACGAGGTAATAACAAACCTCGGCGCATATGTTAAGCACGTTCAGCTTACTGACAGCAAAAAGGAAAAGGACGGCGTAAAATACTGCCTTATCGGCGAGGGCGAGCTGCCTGTAAAAGAGGTTATGCTTGCGCTTCGCTCAGTAAACTTTGACGGCTTTATTTCCCTTGTCTGGGACCCGGAATGGTGCAAAGAGCTTGACGATATGGAAATCGTTTTTGCCCATTTTGTAAACTATATTAAGCAGTTTAACTATACCTCGGGCAAAGAAAAAACGCTTTATTTCAACAATGCCCATACGGGTAAATTCGTATGGAAAAAGGATTTACTTATTGAAAAGACCTTTTCCCAGGTGCTTGACAGAATGGTAGAGGAATTCCCCGACCAGTATGCGTTTAAGTACACAACTCTTGATTACACCCGTACCTACAGCGAATTCCGCGACGACGTTGACGAATTTGCAAGGGTGCTTGTTGCCATGGGCGTTAAGGCGGGCAGCCACGTTGCAATCTGGGCGTCAAACGTGCCGCAGTGGTTTATCACCTTCTGGGCAACCGTTAAAATCGGCGCGGTGCTTGTAACCGTAAACACCGCTTACAAAATTCACGAGCTTGAATATCTGCTTAAGCAGTCCGATACGCACACAATTGTGTTAACCGAGGGCGCAAAGGACACCCATTACGGTAAAATTGTTGCGGAGCTCTGCCCCGAGCTTGAAAACACAAAACCGGGCTCGCCGCTTCACAGCAAAAGGCTCCCGTTTTTGCGCAATGTAATTACGGTAGGCTTTAAGCAGAAGGGCTGCCTTGAATGGAACGAGGCGCTGGAATACGCTTCGCAGGTTAACAAGGATAAGATTTACGCAATGGCGGCTGAGGTTAAGCCCGACGACGTATGCAATATGCAGTACACCTCGGGTACAACGGGTTTCCCCAAGGGCGTAATGCTTACCCATTACAATATCGTTAATAACGGTAAATGCATAGGCGACAGAATGGATTTATCCACTGCGGACAGAATGATGATTCAGGTTCCGATGTTCCATTGCTTCGGCATGGTTCTTGCCATGACCTCAACAATGACTCACGGCGGAACGCTCCTTCCTATTCCGTACTTTTCGCCCAAACCGTCGCTTGCCTGCATTAACAATGAGCATATTACCGCATTTCACGGCGTACCGACTATGTTTATTGCAATGCTTGAGCATCCTGATTTCCCGAAAACCGATTTTTCGTATATGAGAACGGGAATTATGGCGGG
>JAFYGD010000157.1 GCA_017543415.1 Eubacterium sp.
CTTTTCGCAATCCTCGCTGAAGCCCGAGCCGCCGTTGGGGTCCGGACGGAAATTATAGTCGTCATTGAGCGCGAAAAGGCGGTAACCGGGAGCAAGCTGAACAACGTAGCACATCTGGTCAGGATGGGTTGCAATAGCCTCTGACGGACCGAAATCATAGTACATTTTCCATAAATCGTGTCTGTCGGAAACGGCGGGTACGCCGAGTACCTCCTCGCCTTTAAAGCCCCTTCCCTTGCCGTCGCCGCGGTAATCGTGGGTTGCGGTAATTACATAAACGCGCTTTCCCCTTTCCTTAAGGCTGTAAAGCAGTTCAATTAATTCCTCATGGGAGGTCAGCTCACCGTTACGGGTTGTATCGCCCGAAAGGACAACGATATCGGTTGAGGTATCCTCGCAAAGCATATCAAAACCGCGCTTAATAACAATGTCGCTGTCCTTGATAACCTGCTGACTTTTAGCCTCTTCCCTTTCATAAGCGGGACCTTCCGTACCGTTCTTCCTTGAATAGTAATGAACGTCCGTAATGAACTGAATTTTTAAAGGCTCGTTATTGCTTCCGTAAATTTTGTTAGCCATATTCCGCACTCCTTTAGTCCATTTGTTTTGGTAACTATTATATTATTAATTAAAACAAAGATTTTGTCAATATTTTATCAAAAATTACATTGATAATTACATTGATTTTTCATATGAAATATGTATAATGGGATTGAGGAATAAAAACTCAATAAGAAAGAAGGAGTAATCACTATGCAAAAGAAATATTACTGTCCCGTATGCGGATACGAAAGCGACGAACCCATTGACGTTTGCCCCATCTGCGGAGCAAAGATGCTTGAAAGAGAAGAAACAGGCGATTTGGAATGGGCTGCAGAGCACAAGGTTGGCATTATTGACGGTGTTGACGAGGAAATCGTTCAGGGTCTTCGCGACAATTTCAACGGCGAATGCTCTGAGGTTGGAATGTACCTTGCAATGAGCAGAGTAGCTTTCAGAGAAGGCTATCCCGAAATCGGTCTTTACTGGGAAAAGGCTGCTTACGAAGAGGCTGACCACGCTGCAAGATTTGCAGAGATGCTCGGCGAGGTTGTAACCGACAGCACAAAGAAGAACCTTGAAATGAGAGTTGCGGCTGAAAACGGCGCAACACAGGGCAAGACCGACCTTGCAAAGAAGGCTAAGGAGCTTGGCCTTGACGCTATCCACGACAGCGTTCATGAAATGGCGAGGGATGAAGCAAGACACGGCAAGGCTTTCAAAGGCTTACTTGAAAGATATTTCGGTTAATCAATAAAAGCGTTACTAAAAGGAGCTCAGTAGTGTCTTGCTACCGAGCTCCATATTTTAAGACCGAAGGTCGCAAAAATATGGGAGAAACAGTCCGGGGCTTCGTTTGCGACCGCTGCCAGTGGCAGATGAAGGAAGCAAAAAGAAGTCAGTAGCGGTCTAAATATTGGAGTGGCATTTATGCCGCGAACAATATTTAGGGAACCGCCCTGCGTATCTGTTTCGTCAGCGAGGCGGAATTCAACTGTGTATCCTGACGCAGTATCGCAGTCGGGGACAACTATCAATTAAAACTAAATCTAAAGGAGAACAATTATGCAGTACAAAACATCTCAGGTAGTTCTTAAAGAAAAATTCATCGGTCATGACGCAAAGAATCTTTCAGCGCTTGACAACGAGCTTAACAAAATGGCTCAGCAGGGCTGGGAGCTCAACACGATGACAACAACCGTTGCTAAGAACACGGGTCTCGGCGGCGGCGACCGTACAGTATTTACCCTGGTATTTATGCGCCCGTAACAACACGCAAATCAAACTGCAAAAAAAGTGACTGAGCAGACACTCAGTCACTTTTTTTATGCGTCAATATCGGGAATTATCTGAACATCATAGTCGGGATACAGCTGACGGACTTCATTGGTAAGGGTTTTGATTGCTTCCGTACTGTCCGCATCAAAGCTGACTACAACGTCAAAGCGCATTGTTTTTGCTTCGGTATCGGCGTAAAAGCCGTGGAGCTGCAGCGCCCAGTCGTGAGCCAAAACGGTTTTCTGTACGGTGTTTCTTATCTGCGCTGCTTCGTCGTCAGAGGTATTGAAAGAATAGACGCCGACTCCCGTAAGAATAACGCCGCTTTCACGGTACACCTTTGTTTGTATGCGGCGCGTTAGCGCGTCTACCTCGTCAACCGTCATTGTATCGGGAAGCTCAACATGAACGCTAGCGTAGTTTTTATTCGGTCCGTAATTATACATAATCAAATCGTATGCACCGCGGACCGCAGGCTCTTCGCAGACAAGGCGCTTGATTTCTTTAACGTCTTCCCTGTCGCTGCGCTTGCCGAGAATATCGTTGAGCGTTTCAAGCATCATTTCAACGCCCGCCTTGATAATTATGCCTGCGATTACAACGCCGACGTAAGCTTCAAGCGAGATATGCCAAACGAGATAAATAACTGCAGAAGCGAGAACAGAGGCGGAAAGGATTGCGTCAAAAAGCGCATCCGAACCCGAGGCAACAAGCGCGCCGGAATTATGCTTTTTACCCTGCTTTTTAACATACTGACCGAGCACAAGCTTTACGGCAATGGCAACGGCAATAATGATAAGCGATACAGTGCTGTAATCCGCCGCTTCGGGGTGAATAATCTTTTTAACTGATTCCACAAGCGAGGTAATACCTGCATAAAGAACAATCGCCGCAACGAGCATTGAGCTTATGTACTCAATTCTTCCGTAGCCGAGCGGATGCTTTTTATCGGGCTGCTTTGAGCCGAGCTTTGCGCCGATTATTGTAATAACCGACGACAGTGCGTCCGACAGATTATTAACAGCGTCAAGCGTTACTGCGATAGAGTGTGAAATCATACCGATTGCCGCTTTAAATGAAGCAAGAAAGACGTTTGTTATAATACCTATTACGCTTGTTTTTACAATCGCTTTTTCCCTTTTTACGTTAAGAGCTTCAAAGCTTTCGTTTGCCATGGTAACCACCTTGATTCTTTATTCTTTATCGTTTTGTTCTTTTATTTCTTCAAGATAACCTGCGGTAATTATACCCGAGGGCATTGCGATAATTGCTACGCCCATAAAATTAGACAACATGGTAACAACCTTGCCCGCATAGGTTACGGGGTAAATATCGCCGTAGCCTACGGTAATAAGGCTGATTGTTGCCCAGTATACCGCATCAAAAAATAATTGTAAATAATTCCCGCTTTTATATTATAATCGCCGTTGATTATATCGTACAGCTTTTCTCTTTTTATATCAAATACTCCGGGCTACTGTTTGTCAAAATACTTTTTGCCGTTTTCGGGACAGAAATATGTTCTTATATAACCGTCCGTGCTGACAATTACAAGCTCGTTTGTTGAAACAAGATAATAAATATCGTCGCCGTCCTCTTTTTCCGTTTTGTGAAGCGAATCGTCATTATTGATAACATAATTCGCCCTGTAAAGATACTCTTCGGTTGACGAGGTACGGGTATCCGCTTTATGCTTTTTGTAATGCTCGCTCAAAGTTGATTTACTGCGGAAGGTATAGTAATCCTCGCTTGCGGTATCGGGGATATTATATGTATAGGTTTCGCCTTGGGAATAAGTTGATTTTTCCGTTTGAGGATAATTTTTTGCAGAATCCCTGTCCCCCGTTCCGTTTACAGCGAAAACGCCGGAAACAACGATTGCGATAACGGTAAGTATCAGCGAAACTGTTTTGCTTGTTTTCCTTTCCTTTTTCATTGGTTCACCCCTTGCAAATATATACAAATACTACCACAAATATCATTTAAAAGCAATAATTGACTAAACGATTAATATTTGATAAGATAGTTTTAATATATAAATCAGGAGTAAATATGAAAAACAGCTTTTTAAAAAATGAAAAAAATTATATAAAAGCCGCGTTTATTTCCGGCATTGCTTTAAGAATTATATTTTTCATTGCCAACCTGATTATCGGCGGACACAACTGCGATGAAGTAATGACTTCGCTTAATGCTTTTTCGCTTGCTGACAGGCTAACCGATATTAACGGTGAAAGGCTGCCGGTATATTTTGACACTTGGGCAATCGGCGGTCAGTCGCCTTTTGCAACCTATTTAACGGCGTTATCCGCCAAGGTATTCGGGAACAATCTTTTTGCAGTCAGATTACCTGCGCTGATATTCAGCATACTTGGCTTTATTGCGCTTTACTTTTTTGCAAAAGAGGTTTTCAATGACGATAAATACCGCTTTGCACTTGTAGGTTTAGGCGCTGTTTCACCCTGGATGATTTTTTCA
>JAFYGD010000158.1 GCA_017543415.1 Eubacterium sp.
TCTTCTTCATATCCGATCCATTCACAGTACCTATATATTTCTTCAAGAAAAGGATTTGCGGAGACACCGCTGTGACTCCTTGCATCTTCAATCAGATTTCCAAGCAGCGCTTCAAGTTCATATTCATTTTTTTCGTAAACGGTATCTGACAACCTTTCATGATCGATAGGGAATGGAGCTTCCCCACATCGGTGCAGTACATCTCTCAGCCTTGTTAGACAAGAGAAATCTGCTTCCATCGTATCGTTCAGATTTGTATATCCTTCATCGGTCAGATCGTCCAACACCTTTAGAAGCTGTTTTGCTTCGCGGATTTTTCTATCGGAAAGAATCTTATTTTCATATTCTTCCGGCTTTCCGCGATAGTAGTTTTCATTGAACGATATAAATCCCATAGTCAGCCTCACAAATCCCGATTTATTTGTTTCATTATACCACGGTATTCAGTAAAGAGCAAATATGTGTCACAGACTGTAGCGAGCATAGGATTTGTAAAGACAAATCCGGAAAAATGCATACCGAAAGCATGTCGGTCTGTCGTAAATGAAATATTGCTATGCAATATGAAATAATTTGCTAAAGCAAATTGTGAAATATCTCGCTTTGTTCGATATGAAATAAGAACCTCACCATTTTACAAAATCAAAGATTTTGAAGTGGTACCGAGAACCTTGTTATTCGCTATGCTCATAATTAAATTAATCCTATATACGTTTTAGTATTGCTCGCTTTCAGCGAGAATGCTAAAACATTTCATTGCGAAGCAATTTCATATTCTGAAAGAATATTTCATTAATCCGAAGGATTAATTTAATTGGGAGAACCTTCTTTACGAAGGTTCTCCCAAACCGTGCTTTTTTTATTTTGCTTTTCTCTGGCGGCTGATTACATAGGCAATCGCTCTTGTTCCGCGCACTATGTATTTGCCGAGGTTGCCTTTTATTCCGCTCATGAGCGGCGAGTGAATTTTTGCATTTTCAAGCTTGTTTTCAACATCGTGAACGGCAACGTTTTCGCCCTCAAACGGAACTAAAAGCCCGTCAGTTCCCGTTATATACGCGCCGTCCGCAAAGGCAAGCAGCGTTTTGAGCGCCTCCTTTTCAGGCGCAGCGCCGTCAAAAGGAAGAAGGCACAGCGCAGCCGTTTCGCGGCAGCCGTTATATGACGGTGCAAGGCTTTTGCCCTGCGGGGCAATAAGGGTGTAGGTAAGCGGAATTCTGTCTCCCGACCTGTTGCGGTGGTGCCTTTGCCTGCCGAAAAAGGTACCGAAGGGGTTCATTGTAACCCTTCCGTTTTCATCAAGGCGCATGGGGCAGTACGCCATTGAGGAAAGGACGTTTCTTGCGTTGCCGAGCATAAGTCCCTTTTCTCCGTCCGTTAAGCCGACAGCCCCTGCGGTCAGCTGATTGTTAAAGGAGTCAAGGCTTTTGTTCTTTTCGTCTGCTTCTCCGTAAGAGGCGGCGTCAAAAGACGAAAACGCGCCTTCAAAATTACGCTTTATAACGCTTACGCCGCTGTCGTTATTAAATGAAAGCGCAAAGGGAACAGCCTCCTCCCATTTCATATCCGTGTATCTTCCGAGCGTTGAGTTTTCGGTGGAAATCGAATCCCGCTCCTCAGTGTACGGATAGCGCACGTCGGTAATAACGAATATTCCCTCCGCCGCCTGAGAGGTAAAGAAACGGTAGCAGAAGCTGCCCTGAGTTACGGCGTTCGGCAGGGTAATACTGCCCCTGATTTCAATACATTCGCCGCCCGTAATGCTTCCTTTTTCAATACTTTCGCACTTAAAGTCATATCTTTTGCCCGCATAGGTCAGGTATGAGCTTAAAAAGCCGCTGCCGCCTATGCTTTTGCCGTTATATGTCAGCCATTTAACGCTGCCGTCTTTTGCAAATGCAATTTCCGCCCCGCCGCTTTTAAGCGAAGGGGTAAACGGTTTGTTTTCATATTCCGTTTCAACGGCCTTTATTTCATATTTCTTTTTGCTCTTTTCAAATTTCAGAATAACGAAAACGCTGTTTTCGTTAAGGGGTATAACCGTGTAAGCCGTCAGTCCGTCCGCTTCTATTTTAAGCGCTTTGCCTCCGCTGTAAGCAAGCTGAACGCATTGAAGCTCCGAACCGTTTGTGTTAACGACTGTCAGCTTTCCGTCTTTGCTGACGGAGGAATTAATAAGCTCTGCGGCAAGCGCGTTCGCCGCGGTTTCGCGCTGAATGTTGAGAACGGGGGTTGCAAGCCCGAAATGAGTTGTTGAAAGCAGCTTAACGCGGTTAAGAAAGTCCGTTTCGTCCTTCTTTGCCCTGCCTGCGGTGCGGCTGCGTTCAATCGCTGTCCATATTTTACGGTTGTACGGCTTTTCCGCCCAGGAGGCGTAGCCCGTAAAGTTGCCGTCCGCCGTGTCCTGACTGAAGGTAATCGTACCCGCGTTTTCGTGGGAATTAAGGTAGCCGCCGGGCGTGTCAAAAACAACAAAGTCAAGGTCCGCAACCTCTTTTACAAGCCCGTGAATGCCGTCCGTGTTCGCAATGCGGCTGCCGATTAAAGGAAGGTCAAGGCTCTCCCAGAAAATCGCGTCCGCGTCCATATTAATGAAAAGGAACAAATCGCGTTTTATTTCTCCGCTTTCCTGTTTTGCGTGCAAATCCTTAACCCACGCGCGAAGGCAGCCCGCATCACATACGTCAGCGTTCGAGTAGGTGGGAATTACGGTCAGCTCCTCGCCCTCATAACAAAAGGAAAGGGGGTTAAACGCCTTTTCGTCGTCAAGAAGAGGAATAAGCGTTTTAAAAGCGTCAAACGGAACGCAGGAATAGTAAAGGCAAAGCGCCCTTACGCCGAGCTGATTGTAGGTGTGCACCTGCGGGGGTGAGAACATAACCTCCTGCGGGCGCACGATTTTTTCGCAGGTGCCGAAAATATCCTTAAGCCCCGAGCCCCGGGGGTTGCTTATTGCAAGCTCAACGGAAGCCTTAAGCTCGTCTGCCTGCATTGCGCCGAGCGCGCCGTTGGTATAGCCCATAATGATGTTTTCATCGCCGTTTTCACGCACCCTGCGCTTCATTCCCTCAATAATATCGGGCGCGTATTCGGGCAGAATACGCTCAAGGGAAAAGAAGTTTTCGCTGTCCCAGGTGCCCTTGACGGGTATGCCCTCTGCGTTCAGAGCGTCGAGCGCTTTGATTATTTTTCTTATAATCCTGAGGTCGGAGCCGAAGCCCTGCTCGTCGTTTGTATCTCCGCGGTAGGAGTGGTAGCAGTTTACGTGAAAGCCGTAAGCAATATGTATTTTATATCCCATACGCGCACCTCCTTCCTAAATAGTATCATATACTTTTTGACACTTCAAGGTAATTGCAATAATTAAACGTTTGTTGTATAATTAAATCAACAACGGTATGGGGGAATATTTATGTTAAAAAAATCTTTAATAGCAAAAACAAATCCCAAAGCAAACGAAGAGCAGGTAAGGATTATCGGCGACATCCGCATTACCTACCTTACCTCAAGGCTTCTGCGCGTTGAAACGGGCAGCTTCTGCGACCTTGCAAGCTACGCGGTATGGTACAGGGCGTTCCCCGCAGAAAAAATAGGCATTGAAACGAGCGGCGCGGACATTATTGTTGAAACCGAGGATATTATACTTACTCTTAAAAGGAAAAAGCCCTTTTCCGTTACCTTTAAGGATACCGGTAAAACCGAGCTGTTTTCAAAGCAGAAAAACCTTAAGGGCACTTACAGAACGCTTGACGAAACGTCGGGCAAAATCCCGCTTGAAGACGGCTTTATTACCGAAAACGGACTTTACCTTTTTGACGACAGCAACAGCATTCTGATTGACGAAGAAGGCAATTTCCGTCAGAGAGAGGGCGGTAAGGACTATTACGTTTTTGCCTACGGCAAGGACTACCGCGCAACAATGGACGCCTATTATAAAATAGGCGGCGCAACTCCCGTTGTTCCGCGTTTTGCGCTCGGCGTGTGGTGGAGCCGTTACCACGCATATACCCAGGAGGAATACCTCACCCTTATGAACCGCTTTGAAAAGGAGGGCGTTGCGCTCACCGTTGCAACCGTTGACATGGACTGGCACTGGGTTGACATCAAAAAGCAGTTCGGGACAAAAGAAAGAGGCTGGACGGGATATTCCTGGAACACAGACCTTTTCCCCGATTACAAAGCGTTTTTAAAGGAGCTTAAAGCCAAAAATTTACATATTACCCTTAACCTTCACCCCGCTGACGGCGTAAGGTATTTTGACGATATGTATAAAGAAATGGCACAGGCTAACGGCATTGACCCCGCAACAAAAAAGCCCGTTGAATTCCGCTGCGGCAGCGACGACTTCTGGAACAGCTACTTTGATATTCTGCATAAGCCATACGAAAAAGACGGCGTTGATTTCTGGTGGATTGACTGGCAGCAGGGAAGGGGCAGCGACGTTAAAGGGCTTGACCCGCTGACCGCGCTTAACCACTACCACTATCTTGACAACGCCGAAAACGGAGAAATACCGCTGATTCTTTCCCGCTACGGCGGAGTCGGCTCACACCGCTATCCGCTCGGCTTTTCGGGTGATACGGAAATCAGCTGGAAAGTGCTTGACTTCCAGCCGTACTTTACGAACACAGCGGCAAACGCGGCTTACGGCTGGTGGAGCCATGATATAGGCGGCCACCACAAGGGGTACCGCGATGACGATATGTACCTGCGCTGGATTGAATACGGCGTGTTCTCTCCGATTCTGCGCCTTCACTCAACTGCAATTGAATTCCTCGGCAAGGAGCCGTGGAAGTACCGTCAGGACGTGTATCAGAGCGCCAAGGACTGGCTTAATTTCAGGCACAGGCTTATTCCGTATATCTTCACCATGGACAGAAGGTGCAACAGCGAAAATATTCCGCTTTGCGAACCGATGTACTATTCCTGGCCCGAAGACGCAAACGCCTATACGGTGCCCAATCAGTATATGTTCGGCAGCGAGCTTATGGTCTGCCCGATTACCTCTCCCAAAAACAGGGAGCTCGGTCTCGGCAGCGTTGAAGCGTGGCTTCCCGACGGCGAATATACCGATATATTCACGCTTGAAAAATACAGGGGCGGTCAGAGGCTTGTTCTCAGCCGCGAGCTTTATTCAATCCCCGTGCTTGCAAAGGCGGGCGCAGTAATTCCGCTTTCGGCGGATAAGGGCAACAGCACGGAAAACCCCGAAAACCTTGAGGTCTGGGTATTCAAAGGCAACAACACCTTTACAATGGTTGAGGATAACGGCAGAACGGACTATGAACAGCATACCGCAAGAACCGTTTTTGAAAACAGCTATGACGAAAAGACGGATACCGTTACCCTTAAAATCAAGGCGGAGGGCGACCTTTCCGTTATCCCCGAAAACAGGCAGTATACCGTTGTTTTCAAGGATATTGATACCCCGCCCGTTACCCGTAAATTCTCAAAGAGGGCTGTCAGCATTACGGTTAAAAATCCGAAGCCGCTTGAAAAGGAAAGCTACCGTGACAGGATAATCAACGTCTTTTCACGCTGGAACGAAACGACGGCTAAAAAGGACAGCGCGTATAAGTTCTTTGAAGGACTTGAGGATATAAACTCGCTCTGGCGCGCGCTTTACAAGGCGCAGATGCCTGAACCCGTTACCGACAGAATAAAGGAAATACTTTCACAATAAAAAAAGAAGGGCGCCGCCCTTCTTTTTTTATGCCGTAACGGTTTTTTCGTAAAGGGAAAGAATTTCGTCAAGGTGCTGATAGTTTTCCTTTTGTATCAGCAGCTTTTTTGCGTCCTGATAGGGCTTTGAAGCGCGGTAGTAAACCGAGTTTTTGTTCGTTGCCTCTTTAATTCTTTCCTTTGTTTTTGCCTGCTCAAAGCGCAGCGCCTTAAGTTCCTTCTTAAGCTGCGCGGCTGTAGCGGAATCCTTGTTTTCCTTTGCCTCCTTCAGAACGGAGAGCACGTCTGCAATTTTTCGTTCGGCTTCGTCTTCCTGTTCGAAAAGGGTATGGAAAACGCTGCTGTCAAATTCCTTAATACCGTTTGGGAAATACTTTTTAACCGCTTTTTTGGCGGCTTTGAAATTTGAAACCTGCATCAGCGCCGTTCTGCGCCTTTCCTTTTCGGTATCGGTTGCTTTCGGCATAGCCTTTGCCTGCGCCTTTGTCAGGGTAAAGCTGTCAAGGTAGCCGTTAAGCCCCGCTTCGCAGATTTTCTTTGCGTTTTCAACGCGCGTTTTTCCGTATTCGGTATCAAATATATTAAGCTCGTCCATAACGATTTTTGCAATTTCAATTTTTTCGTTTTCCTCACGGAGGAGCTTTTTCTCTTTTTTATCTGCTTTTTCGGGGATTTCAGCCGGCTGTCTGCCCGCGGCTTCCTTAGCCTCGTTGATTATTTCAACCGCTTCAATAAGCGCCTCGTCCGAAAGCACGTCGTTTCCGTAATCCTAAAACAGCGCGCGGATTTTAAGCACTCTTACCATAGCCTTCTGCTTTGTTTCGGTTAAATCGTAGAAGAAAAACGGAATTGCATTAAGAATTGCGCCGGCTACGGAAGCGATTACAAGAACGCTGCTTATTTTAATAAAGTATTCCTGATTATACAGCACGTCGTAAACGTTGGAGCCGTCGTAGCCCAGCGAAAGCGCAACGCCCCTGTTAAGGCCGGAGCTTTCGTAAAGCGCGGGAAGAACAAAGCCCGTTGCAAGCGTTATTACGTTTCCTATAAGCCCTACCGCGGCAAACATGCCGTCAATTCTTTCACCCGTTATGTACTGCTGATAATCGCGTATATCTGCGTTGACGCTGGGGTTTAGCAGGTGGCCGAGTGAGGTTATGAACTGGTTTACAAAGGTACATCCGAGCAGCAGCCAGATAATGTACGCCGAGCCCGTCATCCTTACGATGGGAAGCATAAGGGCAATGAAGAACACGTTTAAAACGTTGGTGAAAACGAGTATCTTTTTCTTGCCGTATTTTCTTATAACGAAGGGCGCAACAACGTTGTTCCAGAAGGAGGCGTTGCCCGCGATTGCAACTATAACCGAATACTGCGCCGCCGTGCAGGCGTGCTGATAGTTATACATCCAGCCGAGTATGCTGTTGAACGAGCCTTCAAGGAAACCGAGCCAGCCCGCAAGCGAAATAATCCAGAAGTACTTATTCCTTGCAATGGCGCGGAACGCGTCGGTAAACTTAACCTGAATAACGTGGGTTTTCGCCTGAACGATTTTTTCCTCTGTATTGACATATACCAGAAGCGAAATCATAAAGCCGACTATAAGCATAGGAGGGAAAAGAACGCGGTAAATTTTTAAGTTGTAAAGCGTGTCCTGGCCTGTAATCGCCCTTGCAACAATAGGCAGGAAAATGCTTGCAACGGAAGGCGAAAAGTTTTCAATAATTGATTTTATCGAAAGCACGTCGGAGCGCTCAATGCTGTTCGGGGAAAGTACGTTGATAAGGCTGTCGCCCGCGTCTGTATAAAAGTTGTAGAAAAACTGAAAGCCTATGTTGAAAGCAAGAACAACGGCGCATTTTGTAAACAGGCTCATATTTTCATACGGCATCCAGATAAACAGTATGCCGAGCAATACGGTGGGAATGCCCATTGAAATAATGTAAGGACGGTATTTTCCCTTCATGCTGCGCGTGTTGTCAATCATTCTTGCCCTGAGCGCAGTCAGCGGAAAGCCCGAAAGTACGCTGATTATATAAATAACGTATAGCGCCTTGGGGTCAATTCCTATAGTGTTGCCTATAAGGGTATTGCCTACCGCAATTATCATCTGTGAAATACAGTAAACTATGAACTTTATACCCATGCTGCCGAAGGAAAGGGAGGCAATTTCCTTAAAGCTCATATATCTTCCCTTGGGCGGCACCCTCCAGTACAGCTTAAAGTCGTTTAAAAGCTTTTTGATTCTTTTCATATATATCCTTTATTTTTCAATGGCTGCCTTTTCCGTGTTGGCGGCTGTGATTTTATCGTAAATCTCTTTTTCGAATTTGCGTTTTCTTACGTAGGTGTAAAGCCCGTTCTGCTCCTGCTCAATATCGTAAAGCTGGGTGTAGCAGAAGCCGAAAAGCTTTTTGTTTTGCGTTATCGCTCTTGTAAGTCCGCAGTAGCGCTCTGCAAATTCCTCGGGCGTTTTTACGTCCTTTCCGTAGCCCCAGGATTTAACGGAGCCGTCGGCCTCCCACTTGATTCCGCCGTATTCGCTTATGAAAACGGGCTCACCGCGGTAGGTCTGACGTCCGGGATTGTCGTTTAAAACGTGCTCATAAAGGTAGTTTTCTGTAACAAATCGGTCAAAGCTCGCCTTGAATTCTGCGGGTTCTGCACGGTAATCGTGAAGGTCGTAAATATCCGTTTTAACGTGGTAATTACCGCTCGTGTCAATGCACGGGCGCGTTTTGTCAACCGCCTTGGTGTAATCGTAATCGGCTGCAAGCAGCGGGTCGTACTGTTTTCTTCCCTTATAGTCCCAGGTTTCGTTGAACGGGCACCAGCCTATAACCGACGGGTGGTTGAAATCTCTTTCAACAGCCTCGCCCCACTCTTTAAGGAAAATATCAACGCTTTTCGGATTTGAATAATCAAGCCCCCAGTTGGGATATTCGCCCCATACAAGGTATCCCGCCAAATCCGCAAAGTAAAGGAAGCGGGGGTCAAACACCTTCTGGTGAAGGCGGGCGCCGTTAAAGCCGAGCTCCATGGAAAGCTCAATATCCCTTTTAAGCTCCTCGTCGCTTTGGGCGGTGTAAATTCCTTTTTTGTAAAAGCCCTGGTCAAGTACAAGGCGCTGAAAAACGCTCTTTTCGTTAATGAGGAATTTCATTCCGTCAAGCCGCGCGCTCCTGAGCCCGAAATAGCTTTTAACCCTGTCCTCTCCGAAGCAGAGTTCAAGCCCGTAAAGCCTTCCGTTTCCCGCTTCCCAGAGGTGAGTTTCGCTGAGTTCAAGCTGTAAAACGCTGCACCCCGCGGCGTTTTTTGTCTGCGCAAAGCCTACCTCTTTTTCACCGTAGTAAGCAGTGCAGGAAAAATCCGCTTTGCCGGCGAGCTCCGCTTCAACAGTGATTTTTCCGCTTATATCCGGGTAAAGCTTAAAGCTCTTTATGTAGCATTGCGGAGTGTATTCAAGCCATACGCTTTGCCATATGCCCGTTGTCCTCGTGTAATCGCAGCCGTGGCTTTTAAGCTTTTCGCTTTGCTTTCCGCGGGGAACAAGGGAGTTTTTAACGTCGTCCTCGCAAAGAATGAATATTTCGTTTTCCCCGTCTGTTACAAGGTCGGTAATGTCAGCGGCAACCGGGGTGTAGCCGCCCTTGTGCCTTATGGCCGGCCTGCCGTTTACAAGAACGCTTGTAAGGTAATCAGCCGCTCCTATATGAAGGAAAACGCGGTTTTCGCCTTTATTAATATTAACGGTTTTTCTGTACCATACCTGTTCAACAAAGCCCGTATAGCCTATGCCCGAAAGCTCGCTTTCAATACAGAAGGGAACGTTAATCTGATAGGGGTATTCGCCGGCTGCGCGAACGCTTAAAGCCCTTTCAAAATCTGTTGAAAAAGCAAAGCGCCTTGTGCTCTTTTTAAATCCGAAATCCCATTTTCCGTTCAGCAGTTCAAAGCGTTCTCTTTCAAACTGCGGCTGAGGATGAACTGAAAGCTTCATAAGCAAATTATCCTTTCCGATATTCTGCTTTCATTTTACCACATAAAGAAAAATGTGTAAAGAAAAGAGTTAATTTAGATATTATGAACTACTTCAAGGTTTCTTCAGAGGAACAAAAAAGTATGGCTCAAGCGTTAAGGCGTAATTTTGATAAAACGCACGAGTATACGCTTAACAACGGCGTAAGAACAGGAAAACAAAGCAAACGTTACCGCATAAACGGTAAAATCATTTATATGATAATTGAAAAGGCGGCTGAGCATCAACTCAGCCGCCGTATTTTATGCTCCAGGGCGGTTTTTTTATTTCTCTTCGGGGTATTTAATGCCCCACTCAATGCACGCCCGGTTGTATTTTTTCATAGCTTAAAGGTATCCTTTGCTTTTTTTCGGTAAAACGGAATAGGGGAGCAGCCTTTTGTGGCAGCCGTGCTCAATAAAGTGAATATTTTCCTCCCTCATAGCCTCGCAGAAAGCGTCGTAAAACTTATGCTTTCCGTCAAGCTCCATAAAGGTAAGGAAGAATTTATCGCGCAGGGCGTTTACCTCAACCATAAGGTCGCCGTCGGTAATGCAGTGTATGCGCTCAACGTAATCCTCAAGTCCGCTCCAGTCGTCCCTGCATACGTAGCTGATAAGGAAGGTGCCGAAGGGCGGCTTTGTATACGGGCTGTTGAGCTTGCAGTAAAGCCTTTTTCTTAATAAACCGTTTTGTCTGTCAACGCCCTCCTTGCATTTGCATGCGTATTTAAAGGTCTTAACGCTGAATTCGGGCTGCATCTGAACGTACATCATACTGCGCGTTACGGTGCTTAAGAACTCAACGCTTTTATCCTCAAGGTCGCGCGAATAGAATACGCTCATAAGCCTTACAAGGTCGTGATAGGTTTCGGGGCAGCCTACGTCGCTGCGGTAGTTACAGAGTATGTTGCCCCTGACAGCCTTTGCTATTGCAGGGGAGGTTACCTTGCATACGGCCTTGAACATAAGGGCCGAAAGAATGGAATTCGGGCTTCCGTCGTTGCTCCTTGCGTATTTCATAAAGTCGCCCGCCTCAAGCTCAAGCTCGTAGTACTTCGGCTCTTTCAGCGGGTTGAGCAGCTTTGAAGCGTAGCCGAGCGCGGGAACGTAAACCGTGTCCGCCTTAACGCTTCCGAGCGGCTCCGCGTCTTCAAGCTTTTCCGCGTCGGGGAAGGCGGTTTCGCCCTCTGCAAACGGGGTGTCTGCGGTTTTTACAGTGCTGTTTTCAAGCTCGGCTCCGAACGCCTCTTTGATATAGTGCCAGAGCGTGCTTTTAATCCAGAACATAGCTCCGCAGCCGCCGCAAAGGCCGTGGTAAATATTGAAGTATATGATGTTTCCGCTGTAATCAATGCTGCAAAGGTGATAGTTAAGCTCCTTTGAGCCGAAGCGCGGGTGCTTTCCGTCGGTTACGGTAACGCAAATCGGCGCGTCGTTGTGCTTAAGCTCAATTTCGCCGTTGGGGAGAATGTTTATTTTCTTTGCATAGTAAGGAAAGCGTTTAAACGCAGTCTGCGCCGCCTTTTCAAGCGCTCCGCCGTTAACACGGTGCTTCATTACAATCTTGATTCTTATGTTGTATGTAATAAATTTACCGGCCTCGTAAAGCAGGTAACTGTCCGGATTCTGCTTCATGGTGTTCTCCTTTTTTACACGCTTATAAATTAAATATACAATGCAAAAACAGCTTTGTCAATGCACAGGATTGTGCAGTTCATAGTCGGGGGTTGTTTTTTATTTGTGTGAGAAATAATCCTTCGGTATATGGCAGTATCCGTCCGGATTCTTTTCAAGGTATTTCTGGTGGTATTCCTCTGCAGAAAAGAAGCTTTTAAGCGGCTCAACGATTACCGCAAGCGGCTGTCCCGCCTTGCTTTCTTCACAGGCGTAAACGCGCTCTATTTCTTTTATCTGCTCCTTTTCGGTGTAAAAAATTCCCGTGCGGTACTGAATTCCCCAGTCGTTGCCCTGACGGTTTACCGAAACGGGGTCAATTACAAGAAAGTAGCTTTCAAGCAGCTTTTCAAGAGAAATAACTCTTTCGTCATAATCTATTCTGACGGTTTCCGCGTGGCCGCTGCCTGCGCAGACCTCCTCGTAGCTCGGCGCCGTGCCGGGACCGTTTGCATAGCCGACCTCGGTTTTAACCACTCCTTCAATACCGTCAAAAAATCTCTGAACGCCCCAGAAGCAGCCCCCTGCAAGATAAATTGTTTTCATAGCCTAATCCTTTCGCTCAATGCTTTCAATTATTGCTTTTACCGTTTCCTTCTGCTGTTCTCCGGCGGTTATTTCCGCCTTGCCGTCGCCCCTTTGTTCTCCGTATGAGGCAACGCCCGAATGGTTGCCGCCCTTTATTTCGATTACCTTATAATCCTCAGGCACAAGGGTAAAGCCCTTTTCAAGTCTTTGACGGTTCAGAACTCCGTCGTTTTCACCGTAAATGAAAACAACGGGAAACTGCGCTTTGCTTATATCTTCAGACGGATAAGCCGCAAGCAGAAACAAGCCCGAAAACTCATCGGTGTGTTTTGCGCAGTAGTTTGCCGCTATGGCACCGCCGAGCGAATGCCCTGCAAGATAATAATCTGTATATTTATATTCTTTAATTATTCTGTCCGCTTTATTCATACCGGCAAAGGCGTGCCTGAGCGGCATTCTGAGCAAAAAGCAGTCGACGCCCTGCTCTGCAAGGGCTTTCATCAGCGGAGCGTAGGCGGTTTCCTCAACATTTGCGCCGGGGTAAAAAATCAGCGCCTTATCCTCGCCCTTTCCGTCAAAAAAGTATCCCTCTTTTATTTCCCTTACGTCAACCGCGTCTCCGCTTTCAAGGTAAGCGCCGACGTTTTCGGCGCGGTAGTAGCTTCCGAGGTAAACGCCGGTTACTACGGCAAGCGCGGCAAGAACTGATGCAATAATAATTAAAACTCTTTTTTTCATGGCGTACTCCTATTATATCATTATACAACTTATTTACAGAATATCAAAGAAAAAAAGAAAGCCGTTTTACGGCTTCTTTTTGTTATGCCTGAATTTCAATTACAAGCTGTTCAAGGTTTGCGTAAATTGAAACCACCTCGTAATCGGCATATTCCGCAATGTTTTCGCCCTCAATATCCGCGGTTTCAAGCACAATGTCGTCAATGTCGTTCCTGTCGTCAAAAACTCTTACCATAACGTCGCCCTGAACCATGATATCGTCAACAAGCGTCTGTAAAGTCATAATATCCCCGCCTTTCGTTTTTCATTATAGAATAACGGAAATACATTGTCAATCCTGTATTGTTTACAAATAGTTCATTTACAAAGCTTTAAAAATGTTTATAATGAAGATGTAAATAACTATAAAGGAGTAGTATTTATGAAAAAGGTAAATAAAGTCACCAGAAGCATAATTGCCGTTTTTATGGCTGCGCTGATGTTCTTCAGCCTGCCCTCGGCGGTTTATGCGTACATAGGCGCCGTTATACCCAACGACCAGGGTACAACCCACGGCACCTTCAAAAGCAACACGGAAACCTATGCTTATCTCAAAAATGATTATATCCATTTTGATATATGCATAGCCCCGACCAATGCCGCCAATCAGGGCTCATTGGTCGGCGTCAAGGCGCATACGGTTCCGATGGCGACAATGCCCTCGGACAAAACCAAGCTTGACGCTCAGGGCGTCCAGTATCTGCGGTATATGAAATCCGGGGCAAAGATTGACAAAACGGGTTACGAACTGTTGCCCGATGTTTTCAGTACATTTCAAATTTCAAGAGTAGACGTGCGGTATAACGCAACTGACTCTTACAAGCTTAACGACGAGGATGATACTCCGATTCAGTACGGCGGAGAACTCGCTCTTAAGTACTGGCTTATAGGCGAGGGCACAACCTATACCCTGAATTCATATTTCAGCCTGGTAAAACTCAACGAGGGCGACACACAGGCCACGGAATTCGGAAGCAAGGTTTACGAGAACCCCGAAGACAGTTCCGTTAACTGGGGCGTGCGTTGCACAAGCATTCTCACTTCCAACAAGCAAATGACGATTTCCGGAGACGGATACAGCGGTGACGTTTCACCGGTTACATTCTACCGTCTTCAGATGGATTTCGAGAATTTCCCGAAAATGGGTCACGAATCCATTAAAAAAGAACAACTTAAGGATATTCCCGTAAACGCACAGACTTACAACTATTACAGTGGTATGGTTTCGCGTACGGTTATTTCAAACGGTGTCAGCGAAACGGAATCCGATACCGTTATTGAGGTAAACTGCGACAGTTATAACTTTGCATCACCTTTTGTTGCTGCAAGCCGGTTCTATGATTTTAACTACGTCGGCTGCGTTGAAGGACACGATGACTATTATTCCGCATCGGTTTCATACGCCGACAACAAACTTACCACTTACGGTCAGTGCGACGCTGCGTATGTTCAGAAGTACAGTGATAATCCGGGTTATTATCAGAACCTTTACGCTATATCGTCATCGCTGTGGGGTTACCGTAACCTCTCAACACAGGAAGAGGTACAGCAGCAGACAATACAGCCCGACAAGTTCGATATGACGGGCGACGCTCAGTATCTTGCGGTATTTCCCGACAAGGTGCAGAGCGGAAAACAGCTTTATAAAGTTGTTCCGCTGGCTGACACAACAGCTATCGACGCATATGAAACGGCAAACGGCGTTAAGAGCGTAGCCCGCTACAGAGGTCAGTACGTCGTTGAAAAGAATAATGACGGTTCGGTAAAGTATTACAAGTTCAATACCGGCGTAGCGTCGGTGAGCCCGTCGATTGTCGCAAACTGGGACGCGGCTAACGGCTATTTCCGTCTGAAACCCGACGGAACGCTTGAATTTGACCAGAGCAAACTTTCCCTTAACGCGCCGACATTCAAGTTCTACAGCCCGAAGGACGGCGGAGGACTTACCTTTGACGGATATGACGCAAAACTGGGACTTAAGTTCGGAATCAAACCCGATAAAAATGACGCTTATATTAACATTGACCTTCCCGGCAACGGCGTTTCCGTTAAGGGCGCAAGCGTTGACACGAAGGGCAATCTTGTGTTTACCGGTAAATTCAAGATTAACCTTTTCGTTGCCCAGATGGAAATGCTTAAGCTCGGCTACGGACTTAACACGAAATCAGAGTTTGTATGCAACGGCGTTCATGCAAAGGGCAAACTCAAGGTTCCCTCAATTCCCGGCAAGGACGACGATGACGACGATAAAGACGATAAAAAAGACGCCAAGCCCAATGTTCTCGGTTTCGGCGGAGCAAGCATGGAAGGCGAGGTTAACACCTTCGCCGGAGAAGAACTCTACGACTTCAAGTTTGAGCTCACCGTTAAGAACCTTTTCACAACAAAGGCGAAGCTGACGCTCGTAAGGCTTAAGAACGGACGTCTCTGTCCCGAAGAGCTTTACTTTGAACTGAAGATGACAAACGGCGCGGCCATTGATTTAACACCCGCAACTCCCGCAGTTTCAATTACCGGCGGAGGCGGCGGAATCTCCGGCCTTGCCTCAACAATTGACGGCAACTACACCTGCATTCCTCCCGTTGTGCTTACTCTTGTAACCTACGGGCAGGTGGTTAAGGTTATTGACGGAAAGCTGACGGCGAAAATCGGACCGAGTATGCTTCGTCTTATCGGTAACGACGTAGGCCTTAAGGTAGGACCTTCCTCGCTCAAGGTAATTGACCGCGCGGAAGCGGGCATCTACCTTACGGGTAAGGAGATAACTTACGGAAACGCATCCAAGAATATACCGACAAAGACCTACCGCGGCGTAACATTCGGCGGCGATATCGGACTCGGCATCAAGATATTCAATTTCAAGGATGACGACCCCGACCCGCTTGCGGGACCGCTCAGCTTCTTTAACAACACTATTTCCGCAGACTTCGGTCTCGGTCTTGAAACATACGCAGGCGGAGCTACCGACGGCTCCGACTGGATGTACATGTATATCGGTACATACGGTCTTGCCGCATGTTCGCTTAACTTCCCTGCAGGCATCCCCGGTATCGGAGGCAAATCAATCCTGGGCGCATCGCTTCAGTTTAAGATTATAGCTCAGAGCGCGTTCCCCGAGGGCAGCGTTAAGGACTTCTTTAAAAACGCAAATCTTGCGGGCGCTATTGTAGCAGAGGGCCACGCTCTCGGTTTTGCACACGGAAGAATCACTTACATTCTTCCCAAGACCGTTAAGTTCCAGGGAAGGCTCTTCAAGGACCTTGACGAGATTAATTGGGACGATATCATTATCGACAAGGCGGCACCCGGAGGAAACAGAACGGTTGCGCTCGGTGAGCCCCAGGTTGTTGAACTTGACAACGGTGAAGAGGCGGTTGCATATGTAAGCGCAAACATCACTCCCGTTAAAACAAGATACCTTGCTGCATCGCATAATCCTTCCACCGGAAAGTATACCGAGTCATTAAGGGTTAACACAGCAGCAATTCCGGACGATGAAAAACTTATCCTTGCGGTTGTTCCCAAGAGCCAGAGCAATATGGACACTCTTGAAAACTCCGTTGAGTGCGATAAGATTGCGGTTAAGAAACGTCTTCCCGAGGTAATGACAAACGGTGACGAAACCGAAGGCTATAACTTCTGGAGAGGCACATTCTCAACCAATGATGACGGAACCGTTAAGGAAGAAGCAATATTCTTCTCGCTTACAAAAGCACAGGCTACGGAACTCAGTAGCGTAACGACAATCACCGCAGACGTTGACTTTAATGTTTACGGCCTTGCAACAACGCCCGTAACGGGTATCAGCGGTTCAATTACAAACGATACCGCAACCACAACAATTGATTACCCCGAAGACGGCAAGAATTATTCGCTTTATACCTACTTCGGCAAAAAGACGCTTAACGAAAAGGGCGAAGAGGAAGTCAGCACCGATTATATCGTTGAGGGCAAGGCTATTACCAATGTCAACGGCGCACAGGTAGTTGTCCTTAACTCTTCGGGCAATGTTGCTCCCACCGACGATTACTATGTAACAACCTCGCTTGTTGAAACAAGAACGGTTACCGCCGAAAAGGAAGACGGAACAACCGAAAGCGAAGAGGTTGAAATCCCCGTTGCAAGCTGGGTATCCGCAACGCCTTACCATTATACTAATACAACCGTTCCCGCAGCTCCCGAAAGCGCGTCGCTTGAACTTATCGGTAACGAATCAATGAAGGCAAGCTGGAAGAAGGTTGACAACGCAGACGGCTACAAGCTTACAATCTATCAGAAGGACGGCGGAGAGTGGATTGACACCGAACGCGGTCTCAACATTAAAAACGAGGATGTTGAATCAACTCAGGGACTTGCTTATGACGAGGCGACCCAGACCTATTCCGCAGAGATTGCCATGACGGTCGGCGGCGACGGCGAAGGATCATCGTTTGTCGGCGAAGACGGCGAAACCTATACTATCCCCGAGGAAGCGGCAAAGGAAATCAAATCCCTTGAACCCGGCAAGACCTACAAAATCGGCGTTCAGGCTTACAAGACCAATACCATTGTTCTTGAAGGAGAGGAAACCTCATACGATGAGTACGGTGAGGAAACGCAGACATCCGATCTGCTTCTTCCCGAGTACAAGCCCGTTAAATTCGATCTGTTTATTGCCAACCTTGACGGCGAAACGGTTGACGTTACCGAGGATGACGGAGTTTACAAAGCAACCGTTACAAAGGACGGCTTCTGCATAAGGGCGGAAAACGCAAAGTGCGACGGCGTTGACGTTTCCGCAGATACAACTTATACATACAGGCAGGCTAACTTAACCGACGCGGAAGGAAACGACTATTCCGAGCCGCTTGTTGACAGCGGATACTGGTGCGGTCCGACAATTCCCGACTTCAGCGGAACTGTTACCATTGAGATTACGGCATATTATACGCACGACGACGGCATTACCGACGAAACGGTTGTTTATCTCAATGTAAACAAGGATGACACTGCTCCGCTGGTTACGTTTGATGAAGAAAACTTCTATGCGGATAAGAACGGCGATTATACCGTAACCGGAAACACCGAACCCGGCATTTCGGTTGAATTCAACGCGCAGAAAACGGTAACTTATTATTATGACGAATACGGTAACGATGTACCCGCTCCCGCAGCCGGCGAACCGATACCCGATGGAGTGAGCGCATCGGACGTTGAAGAGACTTATACCATTTCCGCAACGGCTGACGAAAACGGCGCGTTCAGTTTCAAATCGAATCTTTACGGTTATGAGTCATCGCTTGTAAGCGTTATTGCAAAAGACGCAAGCGGAAACAGGGCCGGCGCTTCGGCGCTTGTATCCGTAGTAACGGGCGACATAAGCACGGCTACGGTAACAGGAGTTGCCGACAAGACCTATACGGGTCAGCCGCTCACCCAGAACTTTGTAATTACTCTTGAAGACGGTACCGAGCTCAGCGAAAACTCATATGACGTTGAGTATACCGACAACATCAATGCGGGTACCGCAAGCTACAAGATTACAGGTACGGGTATTTATGAAGGAACTCTGACAGGAACCTTTAAGATTAACAAGGCTGATATAAGCAAAGCGGTTATCAGCGGCGTTGCAAACAAGGTTTATACCGGCAAGCCGTTTACCCAGACCGTGAGCGCAACCCTCGGCGGACAGCTTCTTCCGGCAACTGCATTTACAGTAAGCTACAAGAACAACACCAACGCGGGCACCGCTTCCGTAATCCTTACGGGTAAAGGCAACTATACCGGTACGGCTGTTCAGAAGTTTACAATTGCTAAGGCAAAGAACCCGATGACCGTAAAGGCAAAGAAGGTAAGCGTCAAGGCGGCCAAGGTTAAGGCTAAGAATTTCAGCGTAAAACGCGCAAAGGCTTTGAAAATCAAGGGTGCGCAGGGCAAGCTTTCTTTCAAGAAGTCAAAGGGCAAGAAGTTCATTACCGTAAACAAGAAGACGGGCAAAATCACCGTAAAGAAGGGCACGAAGAAGGGCACTTACAAGGTGAAGATTAAGGTTTCGGCAGCGGGTAATGCAAATTACAACAAGGCTTCCAAAACCGTAACCGTTAAAATTACAGTTAAATAATTAAAAAAGGGCCGCTCTGCGCAAGCAGGGCGGCGTCCTGTATAAAAAAACAGGCAATTCACAACAATAAATAAAGGAGATGTTTATTATGTTATTCGGAGACGGCTCTCCCGCTTCAATGGCTGCAGCTGAAGCCGCAAAGGCCGCCGTAAGAAGCACGGCAAATTTCAACTGGACCTTTATAACCCTTCTGGCTCTTGTAATAGTCGGAATATGGATTCCCCAGTGGAAAAAGAAAAACTACAACGGTATGGCCGCCGCCCTTGCGCTTTACGGCGTTCACTGGCTTTATGAAATTGCAAACGCCGTAATCTGTCATTTTACGGGCTTCGCCCTCTGGCACGTTTCACCCGAAAGCACAAGTTTCATTCTGCTTGTAGGCGTTTCGTGGGAGCTTTCGCTTATGTTCAGTGTTGCGGGCTTTATGAGCGTTGAGCTTCTTCCCGAGGATAAGAACAAAAAGATACTCGGCATAAATAACCGCATTGCCTTTGCAATCGGCAACGCCCTGTTCTTTTCCGTGTTTGAAATCTTCCTCGCGTCAACACCCGCGTTTATCTGGGTTTACAAATGGTGGGGTGCGCTCCCCGTATTTATTACAACCTATAGTCCGTTTTTCCTTGCGGCTAATCTTATTTACGATAAGCCGCGCAAAACGCAGAAGAAATTCCTTATCTGCCTTTGGGGAACGGTTGCTCTGCTGCTTGCGGTGCTCATACCCCTCGGAATTATATAGCGTCCAAAGTTTTGGACACGGAACGTCCGTTCTATATACAGCCCGCCTTTTTCGTGTTAAATTATATACAAGTAATTCGGAAAGGCGGCGCGCAATGACTGATGAAGATAGGTTAAAAACAATAGATTTGGTAAACGGAACCTCTCCGCAGGAGGACGTAATGTGGGCGCTGAACTACCTTCTGAACCTCCCCGACGAGGACGATTTACCGTTATTTGCATAAAAAGCCGTACTCAGGTACGGTTTTTTTATTTATCTATTGAAATGCGTTTTTGTTTATACTATAATTTTACATATAAACCGAAATGTATAATTGGGGAGGCGCCGTATGAACAGTAAATATCCTATTCTTTTATCACCTGCAAAAATAGGAAAGGTTGAGCTTCGCAACAGGGTTGTTATGGCTGCAATGGGTATGAGCCAGTCCGACAACGGCTTTGTAAACAAGGCGGTTCTTAACCACTATTCCGCAAGGGCGAAGGGCGGAGTCGGCGCCGTTGTTGTTGAGGTTACCTGCGTTGATTCGCCGCTCGGTCTTAACACAAAGGGTATGCTTATTATTGACGACGACAAGTATATCCCCGGCATGACGGAGCTCGCCTCTGTTATTCACGAAGGCGGAGCAAAGGCGTTTTTACAGATTTCCCATACGGGAAGGGGAGCAAGAAGGGCGATTATAGGCGAACAGCCCGTAGGCCCGAGCGCCGTGCCGATGCCATATGCGTTTATGATGGGGCTCGGAAACGAAACTCCGCGCGAGCTTACCGTTGACGAAATCAAGGCTATTGAGGAAAAATACGCCCAGGCGGCTCTGCGTGCGAAAAAGGCGGGCTTTGACGGCGTTGAAATCCACAGCGTGGGCTATTACCTCGGCCAGCAGTTCCTCTCCTCAACTGCAAATATACGTACAGACGAATACGGCGGAAGCCGTGAAAACCGCTGCCGCTTCCATGTGAATATTATAAGAAGAATCCGCGAGCTTTGCGGCGAGGATTTTGCAATTATAATCAAGCTTTCCGTTGTTGAACAGGGAACGGACGCAGGCATTTCAATGCTTGACGGCGTTTATTACTGCAAGCGTTTTCAGCAGGAGGGCGTTGACGCTATTGAAATTCTTGCGGGCAAGTGGTCGAGCGAAGCGGGCAAGCACGAAAAGCCCGAATCCGCTTATCCCGACTGTATGGCGGTTCCGCTTTCACAGCTTATGAAGGCGGGCGTGTTCCTTACAACGGGAAAAAAGAAAACAATTCCCTATATAGCCGGCGGAAGGGCGCAGAACCCCGCCGCTGCGGAAAAGGCGCTTAAGCACGGCAAGTGCGAATTCATATTTATAGGCCACGCCCTTCTCGTTCAGCCCGATTTGGTTAACCTTATTGCCGAGGGCAGGGAGGACGAGGTAAGGCCCTGTATCGGCTGCGGCCACTGTATTGACCAGCAGCTTCAGCACGGCGGAAGAGCAATCTGCTCGGGCAACGCGGTGCTTGCAAGGGGCGATAACGATTATACAATTACCCCTGCAGAAAAGAAAAAGCACGTTGTTGTTATCGGCGCGGGCGTTGCGGGAGTTGAAGCGGCGCGTATTGCCGCAATCCGCGGCCACGACGTTGATTTGTACGAGGCTTCGGAGCAGGTAGGCGGTCAGATGAACATCGCCTGCAAGCCGCCTTACAAGCAGCACCTCGGACTGCTTAAGCCCTATCTTGAAAGGCAGCTTGAGCTGACGGGCGTTAAGGTCCACCTCGGCAAAAGGGTTAATAAAGACGATATAATCAATATGAAACCGGACGCGGTTGTATGCGCAACGGGAGTTATCCCCTCCGTGCCGAAAATCGAAGGCGTTGAAAAGGCTCTTTTCGCCTCGGACGTGCTCAACGGCAGTAAAACAGGGGAATACGTTGTTGTAATCGGAGGCGGCTCAATCGGCTGCGAAACCGCGGAGTTCCTTTCAAAGCAGGGCAAAAAGGTTGCCCTGATTGAAATGACGGATACCTTTGCCGGCAACACGGGCAAAACCGCGCAGACCATTCTGCTCGGCCACCTAAAGCACGCGCCTATTAAGCTCCTTAAGGAATGCACCGTTGAAAGAATAAAGCCAAAAGAGGTTCTGTATAAGGACAGGGAGGGAATAATCTCCTCCCTGATTGCCGATGACGTTGTGCTTGCTGTCGGCAACCGCCCTGATACAGAACTTTACGACGAACTTAAAGACGAAGTGCCCGAAATTTATAATGCCGGCGATTCCAACGGCGGAGGAATCATACCCGCCGCGGTTTATGACGGCTACACCGCGGGCAATAAAATATAAAGGAAAAGGTTTATGGATAAGCAATTAACGAATAAGGTTGTAATTGACGGCTCGCTTTGTATCGGCTGCGGCAAATGCGTAAAGGACTGCGTTGCCTCCGCGCTGTATATTGAAAACGGAAAAGCGTGCTTAAGGGAGGGCTGTATTGAATGCGGCCACTGCTTTGCAATTTGTCCCGCGGGCGCTGTCGATATGCCCTCTTACAGCAAGGAAGGCTGCACGGATACCGTTTCAATGACGGAAATTGACAGTGAGACGCTTTTACAGGCAATGAAAAGCAGACGCACCGTAAGGCAGTTCAGGGATACTCCCGTTGAACGGGAAAAGCTTGAAAAAATACTTGAAGCGGGACGCTATGCGCCGACGGGCGCCAACTCCCAGAACGTTGCTTTTACCATCCTTTCGGACAGCAGGGCTGAAATTGAAAGCGAATGCGTCAAGCTTTTCAGAACGGGCGTTAGCGTCGGTTCAAAATTTGCAAAGTTTCTTAAGAACACAACGATTACGGACAGCTTTTTCTTCAAGGGCGCTCCGCTTGTAATCGTGGTTTCGGGGCATGACAGCGTTAACGCAACCCTTGCCGCTGCGTATATGGAAATTATGGCGAACAGCCTCGGGCTCGGAGTGCTTTACAGCGGCTTTTTCTGCGGCCTTGCAAAAATCAATCCGCTGATTAAGGCGAAGCTTCAGCTCCCCAGAGGGCACAAGGTTGTAAACTGTATGATTATCGGCTATCCCGACGTTGAATACAGGCGTATTCCGCCCCGCAGACCGTTAAAACTTAAAAAGCTTTAAAAATAAAGCCCTACGGGGCTTTTATTTATTGATTTTCATATATTATTATGCTAAAATATTTTAGTATATATTTACCGTAAATCAAAGGAGTGTCGGTTATGAAAAAGTATGCAATAGCAACTGTAACCAGCATGGGACTGAGGATTACCCCGCAGGACCGTATGGCTGTTCAGAACAGTAATTTGTTTTATCTTCAGGCAACATCCGCCGAAAGTAACGTGCTCAACGTTTCCTCTTCGCTCGGCAAAGAATGCCTTGTTATGACGAAGTTCGTCGAGGGCTCGCCGATGGCTGACTTTATCAAGCGTCAGCTGCGTGCGCGCAATATCCGTTTTGAAGGAAAGGACGTGCCGCAGGGCGGTCCCTGGGGCTACCGCCACCAGTTCAATATTGCCGATTCGGGCTTCGGTCTGCGTGCTCCGAGAGTATGGAACGACCGTGCCGGAGAGGTAGGCAGAACTCTTTCCGCCGGGGATTTTGACCTTGAACGCATTTTCGGTGAGGAAGGCGTAAGCATCCTTCACCTTTCGGGACTTATTGCAGCAATGAGCGAGGAAACGACAAAATGCTGCCTTGAGGTTGCAAAGGCCGCCAAGAAATACGGCACCCTTGTAAGCTTTGACCTCAACTACCGCGCAACCTTCTGGAAGGGCCGCGAGGAGGAGCTGAGCAAAGCCTTCCACGAAATAGCATCCGTTGCCGATATTCTTGTAGGCAATGAAGAGGACTTTCAGCTCTGCCTCGGTTTCAAGGGACCCGAAGCGGGCGGTAAGGAGCTTGCGTCAAAAATCGAACGCTTTAAGGTTATGATTGAGCAGGTAAGGGAAAAATACCCGCAGGCAAGAGCGTATGCAACCACCCTGCGCCAGGTTGTTTCCGCAAACGAGCATCTCTGGGGCGCAATCCTCTGGGCTGACGGAGACTGGTACGTTGAGGAACCGAGACCTATTCAGGTTATGGACCGTATCGGCGGCGGCGACGGCTTTTCGGGCGGCCTGCTTTACGGCGTTCTTAACGGCTGGACTCCCGATAAATGGCTTCAGTTCGGCTGGGCGAGCGGAGTGCTTGCCGCAAGCAGCTTGAACGACTATGCGGAGCCTGCAGATGAAAAGCAGGTATGGGATATTTACAAGGGCAACGCCCGCGTACAGAGATAAAGGAGATATTACTATGAAAAAAGCAGATATCGGCCTGATTGGCCTCGCCGTGATGGGCGAAAACCTCGTGATGAATATGGAAAGCAAGGGCTTCACCGTGGCGGTGTTCAACCGCACCGTTTCCAAGGTGGACGCCTTTGTGGGCGGCAGGGCCGCGGGAAAGAACATCATCGGCTGCCACAGCCTGCA
>JAFYGD010000159.1 GCA_017543415.1 Eubacterium sp.
CATATCCGGGCTGGAGGTTACAAAAGCCACCGTTGCGGAAAACGACTTTTTCAAGGCTACCTTCAAACAGTCGCTCGGCGACGGCAGCGAGGACGTAGTTTTATACGCCCATATCTTCAACGGCTACGTTACCTATTACAGGTATGAAACCCTTGAGGATACGGTTGACGCCGCGGAAGCAGAGTCTATTATTGAAACAGTTCAGTTTAACAACGAAACTAAAAAGAACAAAGCCAAAACGGATGCAGAAAAAGAGATAACCGATACCGCAAAGGAAATCGGAAGCGGTATTTTAGGCAAGGTAATCTGGTTTGTTGTAATCGGCGGAATACTTGTTGTTGTAAGGCTGATTGTTGCCAAAAAGGGCGCTAAGAAGAGCCAGGCAACCTTTGAAAATTCCGCAAATCAGAACAACGTGTTTACTGCCGTTCCCGCTCCTGCAGAGCCCGAAGCGCCCGTACAGGAAGCTCCGGTTGAGCAGCCATCCGCAGAGCAGTACGAAATGCCCGACAGACCTGCCGTAAATCCGTGGGAGGAGCAGCCCGGTGCCTATGTGCCGCAGCAGGACACGGAAAAAACAGAAAATGAAGTATAAAAAAAGCGCCCCCTGCGGGGTGCTTTTTTTACATAAAGGAAGTAATTGCGTCAACCATTGAAGCAACCTTATCGGCGGTTTTTTTAACCGCTTTTTTAGTTGCTCCGCCGGATGCCTTTGTACTGCTTGCCATGGCGAGCGCAGAGCATACGGCGAGTGTTGCGCCAACGCCTTTCATTATCATTTTTGAAGTTGCGGTTTTCATTTTTTCTCCTCCTTGCCCGAGCATTTTTATTATTTGAAAAAATGAAAATAATATAATTGAAAAAATTTGTAATAAAAAACGGGCGGATTTCTCCGCCCCGAAATTAAAAGTTGTCTGCCTTTTCCTTTGCCGCTTTTGCTTTTTCGGTAAGCTCGGCAGCCTCAGCTTTTGCTTTTTCAAGGTCGCGCCTTGCTTTTTCAGCAGCCTTTTCGGCTTTATCAAGAGCTTCCTTTTTTGTTTTTTCAAGCTCCTCCTGTGCGCGGAGCTTCTTTTCTTCCGCGTCCCTGCGCTTCTTTTCTGCATCGCGGCGCATTTTATCCGCCTTTTCAAGCGTTTCGTTGCGCAGCTTTTCAGCTTCCTTAAGCGCTTTTTCCTTTGCTTCAGCCTTTGCCTTTTCGGCTTTTTCGGCAGCTTCACGCTTCATTTTTTCAATTTCGCGCTTTGCCTTTTCTTCGGCTTCAAGCGCTTCCTTTTCAGCTTTTTCAGCTTCCTTAAGCGCCTTTTGCTCTGCCTTTTCCGTTGCCTCGGCAAGCTCCCTTTCAGCCCTTGCAGCGCGTTCCTCTGCTTCCTTTAAAGCCTTTTCTGCGTCTGCCTGCGCCTTTTCAGCTCTTGCGCCGGCTTTCTCCGCGTCGCGTTCGGCTTCGCGCTTTGCCTTTTCGCGCTTTTTGCTTTCCTCAAACTTAGCCTCGCGCTCAATACGCTCAACCTTGATTTCCTCAAGCTCTGCGTCTGAAATGGGCTTTTCGTTTTTCCATTCAAACATTATTTCGGGCTCTTCAAAAATTTCATCAAGCTTTTTGATGAAAGGAACGATGTCGCCGAAATCGAGCGCCCTGTGGTCAAATACTATTGTAAAGGGAAGCACCTGGCGTATTGCAATTTCCTTTTCGTCGTTTTCATTTACAACAACAACGGGCTTATCCTGAACCGCGCCGACTGCGATAGCCGTAACCTGGGGCGGAATAATTTCAATAAGCGCTGCCGCGCCGCGCTGCTCGCGGTAAACGGAGCCGATATTTGAAACGGTAATCGAGCCCTGCTCAATATCGTGCTTTGTAAGGCGGTCGGCTTCGGGAATAGACTCATATTCCTTTTTAGCCCTGCCCTTAAGGGTTTTAACCTTGTGCTTGCCTGTTTTTGAGCCGATAAGGCGGTTGATTGTCTGGGCGAGCTTGCCCTCCTTTAACCCCGTAAGGGTATTGTCAAGCGAAACGTCAAACATAACCTCGTTCAAATCCGTATTTTCCATACGGCGGTTAACGTCCTTTATGTAGGCAACCATTTCGTCAAGGTTTTTGTTTTCAAAGTTGTGAAGATTAATTGTCATCATTTCGCCCGTTGGGAGCACCATCGGCATTGAAATGTTGATTTCGGAAAGGGTGTGAATTGCGCCCCTTACATATTTGCGGTCAAATTCAATGTGGGCGTTCATTGCCGGGCACGCCTTTAAGCCCTCAACAATTACCTTGAGCATAAGGGTGTTGACGGTAACCTTGTTTTCCTTTTCAACTCCGTTGTTAAGCAGCCTGTACTGCTCCATAAACTCGGTAACGTCGGGCTCGTAGGTGTAGGTAACGTGGGGAATGTTCTGCCAGCTTTCGGTAGTCATATTGGCAACGATTTTGCGCTGAATTCCGAAGTGTTCGGTTTTGATAACATTGTCTCTTTTTTTAGCCATAACCAAACCTCCATGTAGATTTTCTATATTATAATAAAAGCAGAGGAAAAAGTCAATAGCGTTTTGTATAAAATGATTATACAAAAAGTATAAACGCCCCGAAGGGCGTTTACTTTATTTATTCATTTTATCCTTAATGTATTGCTCCGCCTTGCCCTCAAAGAGGAGGTTGCTGACGGTAAGAAGGAAGTAATCCTTTCCGCCGTTTTCATCAAATTCGTTTGAGAGGTATTCTACCGAAGAATAGTTGAAATCGTTGAAACAGCCTTCCCTGCTGAGCGTTTCAAGCGCCTTTTCATCGTTTACCTTAATGGTAAATGAGACGTTATAGGTGCTGTTTACCGTTTCGGAGGAGGTCTCCTTTGTGGTTTTGTAATTCTTTTTAAGGTAGTTTTCGTCTGCCTTGCAAAGCTCAAACAGCTCCGCGGCTTCCTTTGCATTAAGAGTTACGGAGGGGATTTCGTCATCCTCCGGAGAGGCGTAATCCTCAACAATACAGCTCTTAATGGTAATGTCAAATCCTTCGAGCTTATCAAAAACGGTCTGCGGGTCGTTCTTTTCCTCAAGCTTGTTAACAAGGGCGTCAATTTCCTTGTTTGACTCGTAGTCAACCGAATAGCAGCGCGCAATCCGTCTGCCGTTTGTGAGCGTATAGGTAAGGTTTACGGCGTAGGAGCCAACGCTGTCCGTTTCGGTGTCATAAACGGCTTCTTCGGGCTTTTCTTCAACGCCTATCTCGCCGATTATGAGCCTTAAGGGGCTGCGTCCTTTGGTTTCGTTTTCAATCAGCGCCCTGTGAAGCTGAGCAACGGTAACGTAATCCTCGCGTTCCGGTTCAAATTCATAGCTTGTATTAACCACAACGCTTTTGATATTCTTTGCGGGAACAAGGTAGGTTTCGTGAATTGCAAGCCCGAGCGTTGCGCCGAGCGTAATACACGCCGCAAACGCCCAGATTAAGAAGCCCTTTGCGCTGAAAACCTTTGCCGTGCGTCTGATTATCATCTGCGCCCCGAAATAGCAAAGCAGGGTAAAGATG
>JAFYGD010000160.1 GCA_017543415.1 Eubacterium sp.
AAGCACGGGGCCGATACCGTCAACAACGTTAACGCGAAGCATTGTAACGGGCATTTCGGCTCTGCAGCGGAAATGGCTTGAAAATCCGCCGCCGCGGAAGTATTCGTAATTTGCCCTGCACCAATCGGTAGCGTTAAGGCACGCCTTAATATCCTCCTGAGTCATTTCCCAGAAGGGCTTCATACAGCCTTCGCCCTTTGCGTTTTTAGCGGCGCCGCTGCCGTCAAGCGCAGTTGCGCCGGAATTGATAAGGTGGATAAAGCCGTTTTTTGCAACGCCCGAGGGCTTAATGCCGGTAACACGCTCGCAGGCCTCCGGACTCCAATAGGTACGAACATCGTGGAAGCACGGAGCGGAGCCCGAAACGAGGGTACCGAGCATCATTGCAACGCCGTTCAAAGTATCGTTTTCCGTTGCAAAGGGTGTGGGCGCCTTTTTTCCGTTCCAGTCAAACGAGCTTGCCATAATTGCTTCGGTAAAATCTGCGTTGGGAAGCCAGTCTGTCCACTGTCTTTGTCCCTGAAAACCGCCTGCAACGGCGTTTTTACCGAGAGCTTCCTCATGCCATCCCATTTCATCAAGTTTTTTGTTACCGTAAAGAATATCACGCATTACCATTGTCATTTTAACAATGAATTCCCAGTCCTTATCGGGCTCAATAACCTTTGAGCGCGTAATAATTGAGGGAAGGTTTTTGCCTGCGTTGCAGTCAAAGCCCTCTTTACAGTTTTCCTTTACCCACGCAAGAGCCTTTTCGTATTCTTCCTTATCGTAGATTTTAAGGGTAATACGGCGGATGATTTCCGTCATATCAACCCACTCTGCGCGGATGCCGAAATATTTTTGGAACATTTCAGCATTACAGAAGCTGCCCGCAATACCCATTGCGATTGCGCCGAAATTAACATATGCCTTATTCTTCATCCAGCCAACACTGACAGCGCAATGGGCAAAGCGAAGGATTTTTTCAGCAACGTCGGAAGGGATTTCCGTATCCGTTACATCCTGAACGTCGCGGCCGTAAATTGAAAATGCGGGGAGTCCCTTTTGAGCATAGGCTGCCATTACGGCTGCAAGGTAAACGGCGCCAGGCCTTTCGGTACCGTTAAAGCCCCATACGGCTTTAATGGTCTGCGGGTCCATATCAAATGTTTCGCTGCCGTAACACCAGCAGGGCGTAACGGAAAGAGTTGCAACTACGTTTTCACCGGAAAACTGCTCTGCACATTTTGCAGCCTCCGCACCGCCGCCGATAGTTGTATTACTTATTACGCACTGAACGGGCGTGCCGTCAGGGTACCTGAGGTTTTCCTCAATAAGCTTTTTAGCGGACTGAGCCATTCCCATAGTCTGCGCTTCAAGGCTTTCCCTTACGCCGCCCCAGCGACCGTCAATTACCGGTCTTATACCGATTTTCGGATACAACATAATTAAAACTCCTTTATATCAGATTTTAATAAATCAATTATTTCATTTTGTGCTTTTTTTGCTTCGGGTATGGGGTAAACGACGAAAACGTGGTTCATACCCTCCCATTCGCGGTAATCAAGAGGTACGCCGAGTTCACTGCATTTATCACGGAAAATGCGGGCGTCGGTAATAAGGTTTTCATGGGTGCCGAAATAAACGGTAATCGGCGCAAGGTCTGTTAAATCGCCGTAAATCGGGCTGACGCGGTAATCGCACGGGTCGGCATCCCCTGCCCAGTTTTCGCCCGCAAGTTTAAGAAAATCATACTGCAGGTTCGGGTCAACCTTATCTATTTCGGGCGAAAACGGGGTTGACATACTTACGTCAAGCCACGGGGAAAGCAAAATCATACGCTTTGGCTGCGGAAGCTCAACTTCCTTTAAGTATTCGCAGAAGGAAAGCGCAAGCCCTCCGCCCGAGGAATCGCCCATAAATACAATGTTTTGGGGCAAATTGTTTTCAAGAAGTGATTTATAAAGCTTAATAAGCATTTCATACGTTTCAGTGAAAGTATGAACGGGCGCTTTTTTATAGACGGGAAAAATAATTTCATAATCCGTTTTTGAAGCCACGTTATCGCAAAGCATAAAGTGAGGCAGAAGCGGAGGTTCACAGTAAGCACCCCCGTGAAGATAAATAATCTTCATTTTACTTCCCTTATTAAAGATTACCGTTTCAACGCCTTCAAAGGTTTCCTTTACGGGCTTTGAGCGGTAAGGAAACGGCGGAAGCTTAAAGGGCTTTGCATTTTTTACGTTAAGCTTTTCAACATACTTACCGCGTTTTACGGGATTTGCATACAGCCTTTTTCTTCCGCTGCTGCGGATTGCAAAGGCGGAAAACTTACTCATAAAGCTTGGCATCATATCACCTCATTAACTATTTTACCATATAAAAAAGGGATAAGCAATAAGCTTATCCCTTTAAACGAAATATTTATTCTGTAAAGAGAGGGGTTGAATAGTATCTGTCGCCCGAATCGGGAAGGAGGGCAACAATTGTTTTTCCTTTATTTTCTTCTTTTTTGGCAAGCTCAATAGCAGTATTCAGTGCCGCACCTGATGAAATACCTACTGAAATGCCTTCCTTTTTTGCAAGCAGCTTTGAGGCTTCAAACGCCGCTTCGTTTGAAGATGTGATTACCTCGTCGTAGATTTTTGTATTAAGCACGTCGGGCACAAAGCCTGCGCCGATACCCTGAATTTTATGGGGACCCGGGGTACCCTTTGAAAGCACGGGAGAGGTTTCGGGCTCAACAGCTACAACCTTAACCGAAGCATTTTGCTCTTTAAGATATTCGCCGACACCCGTTACGGTTCCGCCGGTTCCGACTCCGGCAACAAATATATCAACCTTGCCATCGGTATCCTTCCAGATTTCGGGGCCCGTTGTTGCTTTATGGATTGCGGGGTTTGCGGGGTTTACAAACTGACCGGGGATAAAGCTGTTTTCAATTTCAGCATTAAGCTCCTCCGCTTTTGCGATTGCACCCTTCATACCCTTTGCGCCTTCCGTCAGGACAAGCTCTGCTCCGTAGGCTTTAAGGATATTCCTGCGCTCAACGCTCATTGTTTCCGGCATTGTAAGGATAATTCTGTATCCCTTTGCCGCAGCGATTGCCGCAAGTCCGATACCCGTATTGCCCGAGGTGGGCTCAATAATTGTTGTATTCTTATTGATTAAGCCCTTTTGCTCCGCATCCTCAAGCATTGCCTTGGCAATTCTGTCCTTAACACTGCCTGCGGGATTGAAGTATTCAAGCTTAACAAGAACCGTTGCTTTCAGGTTTAATTCCTTTTCAATATTCGATATTTCAACAAGCGGCGTATTTCCTATAAGCTCTGCCGCACTTTTATAAATTTTAGCCATTATTCTGCCTCCTTAAAAGCGTTATCCAAATCTTCAATTATATCGTCAATATGCTCCGTACCGATTGAAAGACGGATTGTATTTTCATAAATACCCTGCTGGGCAAGCTCTTCGGTTGAAAGCTGCGAATGGGTTGTTGACGCGGGATGAATTACAAGGCTTTTAACGTCCGCAACGTTTGCAAGGAGTGAAAAGATTTTCAGTCCGTCAATGAATTTCCATGCTTCTTCCCTTCCGCCCTTGATTTCAAAGGTGAAAATTGAAGCGCCGCCGTTTGGGAAATACTTTTCATACAAAGCGTGGTCGGGATGGTCAGGCAGAGAGGGGTGATTTACCTTTTCAACCTGCGGGTGATTGCTTAAATATTCAACAACCTTCTTCGTATTTTCGGCGTGGCGCTCAAGACGGAGCGAAAGCGTTTCAACGCCCTGTAAAAGAAGGAAGGCGTTGAACGGTGAAATAGCCGCGCCCGTATCACGGAGCAATATGGCTCTGATATAGGTTACGAAAGCTGCGGGGCCTACCGCATCATAGAAGGAAACGCCGTGATAGCTTGGGTTTGCTTCTGCAATATTCGGGTACTTGCCGCTTGCCTTCCAGTTGAACTTACCGCTTTCAACAATAATTCCGCCGAGGGTTGTTCCGTGGCCGCCGAGGAATTTGGTTGCCGAATGAACAACAATATCCGCACCGTGCTCAATAGGTCTTATAAGATACGGGGTACCGAAGGTATTATCCACAACAACGGGGAGCCCGTGCTTATGGGCGATTTCTGCGATAGCGTCTATATCGGGGATGTCGCTGTTGGGATTGCCGAGAGTTTCAAGGTAAACTGCCCTTGTGTTTTCCCTGATTGCGCCCTCAAGCTCCGCAAGGTTGTGGGCGTCAACAAAGGTTGTTTCAATACCGTACTGAGGCAGGGTATGGGAAAGCAGATTATAGCTTCCGCCGTAAATTGTTTTCTGGGCTACGATGTGACCGCCGTTTGCCGCAAGAGCCTCAATAGTGTAAGTAATTGCCGCTGCGCCCGAGGATACGGCGAGAGCTGCGCTGCCGCCTTCAAGCGCCGCCACTCTTTCCTCAAGCACGCCCTGGGTTGAATTTGTAAGTCTTCCGTAAATATTGCCCGCGTCAGCAAGGCCGAAACGGTCGGCAGCGTGCTGTGAATTACGGAAAACGTAAGACGTTGTCTGATAAATCGGGACCGCCCTTGCATCGCTTGCGGGGTCCGGATTTTCCTGTCCTTTATGAATCTGTAAGGTTTCAAATCTATAGCTCATTATTATTCTCCTTGTTTGTTATAGTAGTCCTCAAGCGCTTTCTGAATTGCCTCTTCGGCAAGCACCGAGCAGTGAATTTTATGCGGCGGTAAACCGTCAAGCGCTTCGGCAACAGCCTTGTTAGTCAGCTGCATAGCCTCGCTTACGGGCTTACCCTTGATTAATTCGGTTGCCATTGAGCTTGAAGCAATCGCGCTTGCACAGCCGAAGGTTTCAAACTTGACATCCTCGATAATATCATTTTCTATTTTAAGGTAGATTTTCATTATATCTCCGCATTTTGCGTTGCCGACCTCGCCGATGGCATTGGCATCCTCGATCACTCCGACATTACGCGGATTCCTGAAATGATCCATTACCTTTTCACTGTATAGTGCCATATCTTTATTCCTTCCTTCTTATAAAATGAACTCTGCCTCACCGTTTGTAAGCTTCCTCCAGACGGGAGAGAAACTTCTGAGGTATTCAACGACGTCTTTTACTGAGCTTATGATCTTATCGGCTTCAGCATCCGTGATATCTTCTCCGATGCTGAGCCTGAGTGAACCGTGCGCCACATCATGGACTCGGCCAATTGCCAGCAGCACATGGCTTGGATCCAACGATCCCGATGTACAGGCACTTCCGGATGATACCTGTATCCCCTGATCATCAAGCAGCAGAAGCAGCGATTCGCCCTCTATCC
>JAFYGD010000161.1 GCA_017543415.1 Eubacterium sp.
CTTCCGCAACCGGTCCACCAGTCCCATTCCTTGGCGTTAAGGATAGTTAAATCCTGGTACATTGTATCCGCAAGAGCAAGACCGTAATCAATGCTCATACCGTTGCAGTTGCCGCCCTCCGCCTGAATATGACCGAGAACGTTTGTTGTTGTATCGGTGTTCATCTGGCAGTATTCGGTACAGCGAACGCCCTTAACTGCGGAGTAATCAGAGCCTGCAAGCTGGGAAGCAACCGCTTCACGCGCATCCTGACCCGCCCAGTAGGAGTGGGTTGCAACGGTATCAACATAGCTTCTGATATTTCCGTTATTACCCGAATAAGAGCCGTTGGTTGAGAAGCACTGGTTAAGGAAACGGCTCCACCACCAGCTGTGATTCATCTGTCCGCTTTCCCATACCTCAAGGTCAACCTTGCCGTTAAGGGTTGAACGTGAGCGGAGAGTGGGCACCATATAATTGTTATAGAACAGCCTTGCGGTTCCCTCGTCAAAATGGCAGCCCTCCTGATTGCAGCTCTGCGTTCCGTCTCCGAGCATCCAGCCGCACCAGTCCCATTCGGGCTCGTTAATAGGCGAAACCGAGGTAACGTTATAGCCAAGGTCAATGAAATGCTCCGCACAGTCGGCGGTGAAATCCGCAAACACCTGCATTTTTGACTGGTCAAGGTTTTCGGTTTTTGTATAACCGCCGTTACCGTCGGATACAAGCGCTCCGTAGGTTTTTCCGTTTTTGGTCATAAAATACGGAGCGGAGTTTGAGAAAAGAGTTACCCTTAAATCAGGATTAAGACGGTTTGCAATAGCAAGCGCGTTCATAGCGCCGGGGTCGTTATCCCAGTTATAAGTACCGTTTGCAAGCTTAAAGCAATGCGTTCTTGCGCCCGCAACGTAAAGGTCGTAATCCTGCTGGTCCTCCGAGCCTGCGCCGAGGTTATAGCGGTAAACGTTTAAGCCTATGCCCTCTGTAGGAGAATACAGAAGCTTTATAATATCCTCTGCGTTTTCCCAGTTGCCTACATCCTGCGCCCACCATGCTGCAGAAGCGCCGAATCCCTCAATCGTCTGATATGTAACGGAGGTGTTGAACGTTGTTTCCTTGCCCGTTAAATCGGGAGAAGCAAGAATATCGCGGAATAAAGCCCTGTCCTTTGCGTTAACAACGCCGTTCACGTCAAGGTCCGCCCTGCCGTCATAGTCGTACTGGCTGAATTTTGTATTGCCCGCTGTTGAGCTTAAAACAAAGCCGTTTAGCGCGTTAATCGCGCTGTAAATCAGATTGTTGTTTCCGCAGCGGCTGCAGGTATAATGAAGAGTCAGACTTGTATTGCCCGTAAAGCGGTAATCATGGCCGAGCGCGGGAACATAATTGCTGTAGGTTTTTTCCGCATCGCAGTAAATACAGCCGTATTCGTCATATCCCTGTTCGGTACAGGTTGGCTGAACGGTTGAAGTTGAATAAGTATGGTTATCGTTTTTACAGAAATACCACCAGTTGTAATCTTTACTGTTTCGGTTGTTTCTTACGAACTCGGCAGTTGTTGTTGACCTGCCGCCTTCGGAAAAGAACCTTGAATAGCCGCCCTCTCCGTTGCCGAAGGCGTCCTCGCCGATGTAACAGTCCGGGTTCTCAATAGTATTGTAATTAAAGTTTGTATTCCAGAAAGCATGGTCGTCAACGTACCTTACGTTTGAGGGAAGGTTAATCCAGAAGGTAGTTCCCGTGCAGTTATTAAACGCCCACGGATAGATGTGAAGGTCGTCCTGACCCTGCGTAAAGTTAATCTGTTCAATTTTTTCATCATTGGCAAACGCATAATTCCAGATTTGGTTAAGCACACTGTCAAACGTTACGCTGCCGAGGTTGTAGCACTCTGCAAAGGCGCCCCAGCCGATTGCGTAAATATTTGTAAAATCTACTCTTTCAACGCTCCGTCCGTCCTGGAAAGCAGTTGTTGAAACAGAGGTTAAGCCGTCGGTAGTTGAAAAGTCAATAAAATTAACGCCGGGCATAAACTTATACCATGGCTGGGTATGGTTGTCATTATCATAGCTTGCCATATCGCCGCTGCCCGTAAACCAGAGGCGGCAGTCTTCAAGATTAAAGTGCCACTGAAGCGTTCCGTTCGGGTGAGCTTCGGTATTCTGATAACAGTCTCCGCCAAGGCTGCTCCAGCCTATTTTCGGAGTGTCGCCCGTTTCAAGCTCTGCGGTATCGGTAATAATTGCACGCAATGGGCAATTTGCCACACACTCCACACCCATACTGTTAATTCCCGTTGCAAGACCGATTACGCCGAGACTTGTGCAGCCCTTGAAAAAGCCATTGGGGAGCATATTTGAATAAGAGCTGACGCCGGGGATATAAGCGCTCTGAAGCGAGGTGCAGTTTTCAAACGCATTATCCCAAAGCCAGGTGCAGCCGCCCGGAAGGAAGGCGTGCTTCAGCGAAGTACAGCCCATAAACGCATGGTCGCCGATTGTGTCTATCGTACCCCAGTTAACCTCGGTAAGGTTAACGCAGTCCTTAAACGCTCTTGAGCCGACATTAGGAATTCCGCTGTTTATTACTACTCTTTTAATCTGCTCGCGGTCATTGTACCACGGCGCGGGGTTGTTATCGTAATAATCGTACATTCTGCCGCTGCCGCTGACGGTGAAAACGCCGTCGTCGCTGAGGCTCCAGCTGAGGTTATCGCCGCAGGTTCCCGATGAGGAAGCAAGGGCATTAAAGCTGATATTAGCGGTAAAAGCGAGCATTACGGTAACGCTCAGAATTAAGGATAAAAGCTTTTTCATACTTATCTCCTATACATTTTTATCGTAAATAATTTTAAGTCCGTCAATAAGAAGATTTTTGTCAAAAATCAAATCGTGCTTACAGTTTTCGGCAATCGCTTTGCCGAGCCCGCCCGTTACGATAACGGTTGCCTTTTCGCCGAGCTCCTCTTCAAAACGGTCAATAAAACCGTCAAGCATTGCGGCGGTGCCGATTACCGCGCCCGAGCGCATACTGTCAATTGAATTTGTGCCTATCGTCTTTTTCGGCGCGGCAATATCAATCTGGGGAAGAAGCGCAGTTCCCGTTGCAAGGGCATTAAGCGAGGTCTTTACGCCCGTTGTAATAATTCCGCCGAGGAAATTGCCCTCCTTATCAACCACGGAGCCCGTTGTTGCAGTTCCCAAATCAAAGATAATAAGCGGGCAGGGATATTTTGCCTTTGCCGCAACAGCTCCTACAACCAAATCGGCGCCGAGCTGCGCGGGGTCGTCAATTTTTATTGAAAGCCCTGTTTTTACACCGGGACCGACAATCAGCGGAGTTACCCCCGTAACAAAGCGCACCGCCCTTTTCAGCGTTCCGATAAGCGCGGGTACAACGCTCGAAATAATTGCGCCGTCAATATCAAGCGCGTTGTGAAGCGAAAGAAAGGAATGGAGCTTCATAGCGTATTCCTCATCCGTTTCGTTAATATTTGCAGAAAGTCTGCCCGTACTTACGAGCTCATCGCCCTTAAGCACGCCTAAAACTATATTCGTGTTTCACACATCAATTGCAAGAAGAATAGTATCACCCCTCAAAGCAGAATATTCCTTTTTAATAATACCATAAATATAGTAAATAGTAAACAATAAATTTGATTTATTATATATACTGTGATATAATATACTGAATTATTATATGAGGTGTAACCTATGTATAAAGCAGTAATTTTTGATTTTGACGGTACAATCTGCGACACCGGCGAGGGTATTAAGGAAAGCGTACGGTATGCCCTTAACGCCTGCGGCGTTGAATATGATGAAAAAGAGGATTTATCCTTCGTTATAGGTCCTCCGCTGCTTATTATGTTTCAGGAGCATTACGGCGTTTCCGTAACGGATGCAGAGGAGCTTGTTAAAAAATACCGCGAACACTACACTAACGGCGGGCTTTACAATTCCTATGTTTACGAGGGAATAGAGGAGCTGCTTGCTCAGCTTAAAAGCGACGGTATTCTTCTTGGAATTGCGTCATCAAAGCCCACGCAGTACGTTGAACTTCTGCTTGAAAAGTTTAACCTTTTAAAGTATTTTGACAGCGTTTGCGGCGTTGATTTTAAAACGGACTGCGAGCCGAAGCCGAGCATAATTGCAAGGTGCGTTGAGGAGCTTGGCTGCAGCGCCGAAGAAATCCTTTCAGTTGGCGACAGGTCATACGACATTGACGGAGCCGCTGAAAACGGAGCCGACAGCGCAGGCGTGCTCTGGGGCTACGGAACAAAGTTTGAATTCATTGAAAGCGGTGCAAAATTCATTGCGGAAAAGCCCGCTGACATTGAGGCTATTGCGCTTGGCCTTTACGAGCAGACCGAGGTTGTAAACGGCATTTACAGCGGAAAAATACTTACCGTTCACAACGATGAGGTTACGCTTTGCAACGGCGACACAACCTACAGGGAATGCGTTGACCACCCGGGCGGAGTTGCGGTTATAGGAATAACAGACGAGGATGAAATTCTGCTTGTACGCCAGTTCCGTTATCCTTACAAAGAGGTGATTTACGAAATTCCCGCAGGCAAGGTTGAAAAGGGCGAGGACCCGTTTGAAACGGGCAGGCGCGAATTCAAAGAGGAGTGCGGCGCCGTAGCGGACACATACTTTTCGCTCGGTGAAATTTACCCCTCTCCCGGATATACAAACGAAGTAATAAGGCTTTACGGCGCAACGGGAATTGAGTTTGAAAAGCAGGAGCTTGACGAGGACGAATTCCTTGAGGTTAAGAAAATGAAACTCCCCGTGCTTGTTGAAAAAATTATGAGCGGCGAAATAAAGGACGCTAAAACCGTTGCCGCAGTATTCAAATTAAAGGAAAAAATAAACAGACAATGATATACCTTGACAACAGCGCAACCACCGCACCCGAAAAGGCGGTTGCAGATAAGATTTACGAAATGCTTACCGAAAAATTCGGTAATCCCTCAAGCTTTCACAGAGCGGGGCTTGACGCTTACGCAGAGGTTAAAACCGCAAGGGCAGCCATAGCAAAAGCCCTTTCCTGCGAAGAGGAGGAAATAGTTTTTACCTCGGGAGGAACGGAGGCAAATAACCTTGCCGTTTTCGGCGCTGCAGAAGCGCTGAAACGCCGCGGCAACAGGATTGTTACCACCGAAATTGAGCACGAAAGCGTGCTTGAAGCCGTAAACGAGCTTGAAATGCAGGGCTTTGAGGTAATACGCCTTGCTCCCGATAAAGAGGGGAACATTACCCCAACGCAGCTTGAAGAAGCTATTAACGAAAAGACAATACTTGTAAGCGTTATGTACGTAAACAACGAGGTAGGTTCAATCCTCCCCGTTACGGCTATACAGAAAGCGGTAAAAAAAGCAGGCGCGCCTGCGCTTATTCACCTTGACTGCGTTCAGGCATTCGGAAAGCTGCCCGTTAAGCCGAAAAAGCTCGGAGCGGATTTGGTTACCGTAACGGCGCACAAAATTCACGGCCCCAAAGGCACGGGCGCGCTCTACATAAAAAAAGGCGCAAGAATTGTTCCGCGCCAGCACGGAGGCGCGCAGGAGAGAAAAATCCGCCCCGGCACCGAAGCGGCTCCGCTGATTGCCGGCTTCGGCAAGGCAGTTGAGCTTTTCCCCGACCTCAAGGCACAAAACGAAAAAATCAGCGAGCTCAACGCTTACGCAAAAAATGAGCTTTCACAGATTGAAGGGCTTAAATTTAACAGCGGTGAAAGCGCGAGCGGATACATACTCAATATTTTTGTTCCCTCGTTTATGACAAGCCAGACCCTTGTTCAGCACCTTTCCTCACAATACGGAATCTGCGTTTCAAGCGGCTCCGCCTGCGCAAAGGGCAAAAAAAGCCACGTATTAACGGCAATGCGACTTGACGACAGAACAATTGAGCATTCCCTGAGGATAAGCTTTTCACGCTTTACAACAAAAGAAGAAATTGACGCGCTTGCACGCGCGCTTAAGGAAACCGTGCAAAAATACCCGATTTAAAGGCAGAATTATGAGAGAAATTATTTTAATTAAAAACGGCGAGCTCGTTCTTAAAGGACTTAACCGAAGCACCTTTGAGGATGTACTTATCAAAAATATGAAAAAGGCTCTGCACGAAATAGGTGAGTTTACCTTTACAAAATCGCAGTCAACCATTATGGCGGAACCCGTTGACCCCGACACAGACCTTGACGACGCAGTTGACGCGCTCAAATGCGTTTTCGGCATTGTTGCGCTTTCGCGCGCGGCTGTTTCTGAAAAGGATATGGAGATAATAAAAGGGATTGCCGCCGAGTATCTTGACGAGGAGCTTTCGCTTGCAAAAACCTTTAAGGTTGAAGCAAAGCGCAGCGATAAAAGGTTTCCGTTCAAATCCCCCGAAATTGCAAGGGAGCTTGGCGGCTACCTTCTTTCAAAATTCAATCATCTTAAGGTTGACGTTCACAACCCCGAGGTTACCGTTACGGTTGAAATCAGGGATAATTATGCCTTTATAAGAGGCAATAATATTAAGGGCGCGGGAGGTATGCCCGTTTCCACAAGCGGAAGGGCTGCCGTTCTTATAAGCGGCGGTATTGATTCCCCCGTTGCGGCATACATGATGGCAAAGCGCGGAATTGAGCTTGTTGCCGTTCACTTTGCTTCGCCCCCGTATACAACCGAATTAGCTGAAGAAAAGGTTATGACGCTTTTACACAAGGTAGCGCGTTACAGCGGACCTATTACGGCTTACGTTGTTCCCTTTACCGAGCTTCAGGAGCAAATCAGAGACAAGTGCGAAGAGGATTATTTTACAATAATTATGCGCCGCTATATGATGAAAATAAGCGAAATACTTGCAAGGCACCAGCACTGCTCGGCGCTTATTACGGGCGAAAGCGTAGGTCAGGTTGCAAGCCAGACAATTTACGCGCTTGCGTGTACGGACGCTTCCGTAACTATGCCCGTTTTCAGACCGTGCATAGGGATGGACAAGGTGGAAATTATTGACATTTCAAGGAAAATTGACACCTTTGAAACATCTATTCAGCCGTACGAGGACTGCTGTACAGTATTTACCCCGAGGCACCCCAAAACAAGGGCTAAGCTTGAGGAGGTAACAGCCGCGGAGGCGGCAATTGAAAACAGCGACGAGCTGATAGAACGCGCAGTTAAGGGCGCAAGAAAAACAGTTATTAAGTAGGTGATATAATGAACCGCGATAACGAACTTGAAAAGATACTTGAATCCATAAAAAACAAGGACTATTCCGTGGAGCATGAAACCACGCCGATTGACCTTCCCGCGCCGAAGCCGAAAACCGAATTTGAGTTTAAGGAAGCTCCCAAAGAGGCGGCGCCCGTTGAAGAGGAGCCCGTTACCGAAGAAACGCTTACAAAAGAAGCTCCGAAAGAGGAAACAGGCGGCTTTAACATAATGGAGCTTGCGGGCTTTTCCGAGGCGCAAAAAGAGGAAGAGCCGGTAAAAGAAGAACCGGTTAAAAAAGAAAAGCCGGTTAAAGAAAAGAAGCCGAAAAGCCCCGAAAAGAAAAAAACCGTTGCGATTTTTTCCGCCGTTGCCGCGGCGTGGGTTTTAATTGCTCTTGGCTTCGTTCTGTTCTTTTCCGGCAGTAATCTTTATGTAAAAAAATACGAAAAAAAGTACAATATGCCCTTCCCAAAGGGTATACCTCACGAATTCTGTGACCTTTACGGTCAGAACCCTACCCTTGCGGGAAGGCTTGACATTGACGGAAAGGAAACTCTGCTTTACGGCAAGCCCGACGGCGGCGGAGCGCTTTTTGAAAAGGGCAGCGATATAAACGCCGACCAGCATTACAGAGCGGCGGCGCTTGAAGTAAGCGACGCCGACCTTGAGACGCTTTACGGCACGGGCGAGGCTTACACTTCTTCAAGCCAGAGCTTTACCTTTAAAACAATTCACGGTGAAAAACAGACGTACCATATTATTGCGGCTTACTACGTTAACACAAAGCCCGAGGACGATAACGGCTACGTTTTTCCGTACAACTGCTACGGTAATTTCAGTTCCAAAAGCTACAACCACTACCAGGACGCAATTAAACGCCGCAGCCTTTACACAACGGGCTACACAATTTCAAAGGACGATTACTGTATGACGCTCAGCGTTCCAACCGATATTATGCCCGATTTCCGTTTTGTTGTTGTAGGCGTAAGAACCGATGAGGTTAAAAAAATAACCGAAACAAAGGAAAACAAAATGCTGCATTATCCACAGGCTTACTGCGATAAGCTCGGAATACGCAACATCTTTAAACAGTTTTCAAAGCCCTGGTACCCCGAAATAGTTACCGAAAACGGCGATAAAATACAATTAAGTGAAAAGGACTTCAGTTAATATGAAAATTAAAAACGGATTTGCAAAACGCAATATTGCAGGAAGCGAAATAGTTGTTCCGATAGGCAAACAGGCGCGGGAATTCAACGGAATGATTACCCTTAACGAAAGCGGCGGCTTCCTTTGGGATTGCTTTACAAAGGACATAAGCGTTGACGAGGCGGTTGAAATGCTGCTTAACGAATACGAGGTTGATGAAGCGACCGCAAGGAAAGACGTTGAAGGCTTTGTTAAAATGCTTAAGGACAACGGACTGACAGAATAAAAAGAACGGCTGAGCAACTGCTCAGCCGTCTTTTTTTTATTTATTACTGATATTCAAATTCACTATCGCGTACGTTGAGGAAGTTCTGAACAACCTGGGAGCAGGTAATAATATAATTCGGATATTCCTTAATAATACGCGCATAGTCCTTTGCGTTTACAATACCGTCATTGTTGAAATCAATTGCAACAACGGGGATTGTAAGCGCAGCGTTCTGGCTGTTTGCCGTATAGGTAACGGTATGACGGAAGGTCTTTCCGCTGTTTGCTACTATAGTATAGGTCTGACCTTCTGAAGCGGTAAAGGTAAGGCTTCCGTTTTCGGTTTCATAGCTCTGGCCGTTGATGCTTACCGTTGTATCAACGGGATAGCTTGCGCTGATTGCATCCGGGCTTTCAAGCATTGTTGTATTAACCGTAAGCTCAAAGTCCGTAGGAATTGCTATACCCGAAAGGGTTATTGCGTTAACACCTGTATTACCCTTTGTAACCTCAAGCTCATCGTCAAGCTCTTCACCGTCAACGGTTTCACCGCCGTTGATGAATACCTTGATGTAAAGATGCTCTTTATTTTCGCACGCTGCGGGAAGCGGAAGGTTATTATAGGTTTCAACCGTTGTATCAGCCGCATCGTTGCTTATAGCCCTTGCGTTTGATTGAGGAACATAAGTAAAGGTGCTGCCGTTGCTTGAATAAGCAATACCCCAGTCACGCGGTCCCTTATTAGAGGACAGCTGCTCAAGGTTAAGGCTTAAATCCTTATAGCCTTCGGTACTTGTTTCAATAAGCCAGTAACCGTTGCCCGCAGGATTGTCAAGATTCTTTGTTGCAGCAAATCTGTTATCCGCTGCAAAGGCAACCTTAACGCCGTAGGTTTCGGTATACGAAAGCGGAGCCGCGGTCTGCGCATTGGGATACATTGAAAGCGTACCCGAATTTACGCCTGCAGTGTTCAGGGAGCTGAAGCCGTCGGCACTTACGTAGGATTCAAACGGTTTTTTATCCGAATACTTGAATTCGGTTACCGTTTCGCCCTTATAGTAGTAAGCGTGGGTATTAACCTCGCTTCTGTCATCGCCGTCGCCGGTCCATACGGAAACGGTATACGGGCCCTTGCTTTTTGCATTGAACTGCGTTGCGGAGGTAATAACAATTCCCGAATCGGGATAGCTGCCCGAAAGGATAATTGCGTTATCCTCATTGGTTACGGTATAGCGCATTGCTTTGCCGTCAGGGCTTACATACTTGATTGCGCCCGTTCCGAAATAATCCGTACTCTTGTTCGTATAAGGCATTTTATCTTCGCCGTTTTCATTGGCGCTGATAACAACATTGTTAATATAGAAGTTGCCCTTTGAAAGATTGTTATGGAGCGTTTCGCCCGCATAGGTTGAATTTTCGGTGGTTGCAAGACGGATGTAAACCTTCTTTTTATTATTGCAATCCGCAGGAAGCGAAACAAGGCTCATATATTCGCCGAGCTCAATCGGAAGCACAGCGTTGCTCTGAACGGTAGTCCAGCTTGTTTTGTCAAGGCTGTACTGCAGCGATGCAGACTTGGGCCCGCTGTTTGTAGTATAAGCCTTGCAGCTGAATTTAACATCGCTGAAGCCTACTGTTGAAAGTTCAAAGGTGAAGCCTGAATCCGCGCTCCACTTTGCTCCGTCGTCCGGAGAAATTGCAAACGCGCCGTTTTTATCGTTCCAGAGCGGCGGATACTGCGACGAACCGTCCGTATAAGCGGTCATCTTTGCGCTTTCGCCGTAAATGCCGCCGGTTGAAAATACGGTTGCGTTGGTTTCGTTTTGCGGATACCTTTCATAACTGAAGGAGTTAACGTCAGCTCCCGCATAGGTTAAGGTATAAGTTGTTGTATCCGAAACAATTTCACCGAACTGCGCAAAGGCTGTTACGGTTGCGGTATCGCCGATTTGCGAATCCTCATCAAACGGGTTGAAGGGCTCGGTGTAAAGAGCCGGAGTACCGCCGTCAACGCTGTAAAATACATCCGCACCACCGTTGTTGTCGGTTACGGTAACGCCGTTTGTACTGAAAATCTTACCGCCGGAATAAAGCGAATCAGTTGAAACGGTAGGCGCGTCAAGGCTCGTAATAATGCTGAGCGAAACGCCCGTAATTTCAATATCGTTTACAGCCGCGTCGCCGCTTGTCTGACCGACGATTGTGTTAATTCCGTTGATTGCCTCGTCCTCGCAAACGGTCATACGGATATATACCCTTGACTTATCGTCACAGTCTGACGGAAGCTCAACCTCGTTAAACGCCTGTTCCATAGACTTGTTATCCGTTATCGTATATTCGGAACCGGTTACGGTTGTGTAGGTGCTGCCGTTAAGGCTGTATTCAACCTTCCAGCTGCGCGGTCCCTTCTTTGTACCGCCGAGAAGAGCCGAAAGCTTAATATGCTCATAGCCCTTTGTTGAAACGGAGGTTTCAAAGTACGGGTACTGTCCCCACGCTCTGCCGTCAGTTTTGCTTGTTCCCATAACGGGAGCCTGGTCGGTAGAGTTGGTTCCTGTCTGATTTGCATATAAATCCGCCGTGCCGGACCACTTGATTTTTGCGTTATCGGTTGCAGTAACGGACGCGCGGAGCTCCGCGGTGTCAGCCTTTTCACCGCCGGTTGCGGTATAATAATAGGTTTCGCCCGTCTGGTCTGCGGTAACAAGAGCGTCGGGATTTGCGGTATAATCATACTTCCACTCTGCAATGGTTCTTGAATAACCTTCCGGACGGGTGCCTTCATATACAAGACAGCCGTTTGAGGTTATTGACGCATAACTGAGGTTGGTTCCGTCACCCTTAACCGTAACGGTAATTGTTTTACCCTCGTCGCCTGATTTGACAACATATTCGGGGCTTGTTTCACCTGCAATATCCGCGCCGTCAGCCTTCCACTGATAGGTAACGTAGCTGTTATTTACGGGCGAGCCGTCAGCATTCTGTGCGTCCACGCTCAGGGTATCGCCTACATAGGCGCCGTCCATTATTGACGCGGTGCCTCCGGCAAGTGTTCCCTTCTGGATTGTAAAGTTTGTTGAGGTTGTACCGGTAAACATTCCCTTACCGGTAATAATTACCTGAGCATCATAGCCAGCGTTTACATTGTTTGCATAGGAAACCTCGTAATCAACGCCCTTTTCAAGAGGCGAGCCCTCATAGGTAACAACCGGCTCCGGTGTGATTTCATAACCGGTAAAGGTCTGAAGGTCTATCGGGTCAATACCGACAGCGCTTATATCCTTGCTGCTGATTTGCGAATTTATCCAGTTATTTCTTGTATTAACCCAGCCTACAAGCGAATTTGTTATACTTGAAGCATTGTATGCCGAAATGCCATGGCGGATATTGTTCATCTTGGCTGATTTTTCGATAATCTGAGCATACTGTGCAACTGATTTAAGCTTGCCTGTTTCATCGGTTGCGTTACCGCGAAGAACCTCGGTTGCCGGCTGAATTTTAGTGAACCAGTAGCGCTCAACCATCGGCCAGAAATCCGAGCAGTTATAGCAAAGCGCTCCGAGGAAGGTACGGCACATATTTGAACCGGCAGTATAACTTGTACTTGAATCGCTTGGTTTCCAGCGGTAAATTGCGCCGTTTTTTGCGTACCATGTCTGACCGTTGGAGCAGCTGTTGCCCCAACGGGACTGCGAACCGTTATAATACCACGCGTGGTCCATATCCCAGATAGGACCGGCATAGATTTTACCGTCTATACTGTCGCTGTCCTTAAAGAAATAGTTTGAGGTGGTTGACGCGTCAAGGTTCTGGAAATATTCCTGAACCCAGTAGAATAATACTGCTGAATTTGCGTCAAGCAGGTCGCTCCATTTCATACCCTGATACTTTGCATCAGGTGCAGGGTTGGTCTTTGAGGTGGTTGTAAAGCCAGACCTGTAAGACGTTGTAACCGACTTGTTCGGAACAATACCGCCGTTATAAACAGCGCCGCCGAGAGCATAAAGCAAGTCATAAGAATAATGGCACATATCGTGCGATATATAATCGCAGCTTTTTACTGTCCAGCCCTGACCGTTATACGCACAGAAGCCGGCGTTTTCCTCAACCCAGCGTTGCGAGATTTCAAGCTCATAAATATATCCGCCCGTTACGTCAGAGGGCTCTGTTACTGTACTACTAATATATTCCTTTTTGCCTACGGTTCCGCTGTCGCTTGAGGATACCGAATAAGACGTGGTGCCGGATAAATCGCCGGGGTTAATAAGACCCGTTGCGGGGTCAACGGTGCCGTTGGCGATTTCAAGATTTTCATAAGCGTCTGTAATATTAACACGGTTTGATTTAATCTGCACCCTTTCAGTCAGCTGATAGCATCCGAAATACTGTTGGTTTACATAGAGGTCAACGGGCTTTGAATGCACCTGATATGGAATGCCGATATAATCGGAAAAATCGTAAATAATCTGGTTCTTTAAAAGCGAGGGGTCCGTTCCGTTATCGTTTGCAATAAGGCTCCATTTTTTTGCCTTGGGCATACCCTGTAGGCTTGCGGATTCCGCAAGCTTGATATTATAAGGCTTTTTACCCGATACATCCCATGAAGCGTTGCCTCGTCCGTTCATCTTTGCAAGGTCTCCGTCATATTCAACGGTTCCGTCGGGATTGGATACAACAATCGTTCCTGTTTCCGAATTATTCTGGGATGAGTTAATGCTGCTGATTGAACCGGAATTGGTATCAATATACACAGCGCCAACGTCGCCGGATTTCATAGCGGTAACGGTATAGCTTGAGCTGCCAACGGTAAAGCTGTAGCTTTGAGATGTTCCGCCCGCATTGATTGCAGAAAGCGCGCTCGTAGGCTGGCCGCTTGTCAGCGTTGCTCCGTCAATTTTTACCGTGGTTGATGTATTGAACCAGAATTTAAGGCTGGTACAGTCTGCATTTGACGGCAGGAAAAGATAATAAGTACTGCCGCTTGTTGCGATTCTGTGAATGCCGACACCCCCCGCAATTGCGGTTTTGTTGCCGTTGTTAAACGCATTAACCTCTTCCTGAGTTAAAACGTTTTCGGGGTCTGCCCATACCTTTAAAAGCGAGCTTTCAAGGTTCTGGGCTGCAGGGGCTGAAGAAGCCGCGGCTAAAAACGGTACGGACAAAAGCATTGTAACAGCTATTGCCGTTGCCGTGATTACTGCAACTACTCTTTTTACTGATTTTTTCATAACTATCGCCTACCTGTTATTTACAGATTCAATGTCAATTATCGCCGTGGTGCCTGACCACTTTGCTTCCGCACTCTTCTCATTGGCAGTTGCGGTGTATTTTTTACCCTTTACAACGGATGAGCTTGAGTAAAGGAATTTAGTGCATTTATTTTGCGAGGTTTTAAGGTTTTTAATTGAAATAATTGCAGGAACCTTGCTTTCGGTTGCAGCAGCATCGGTTCCCCTGCTCGGTTTAACAATCTTGCAGGTTACGCTCGGCTGCTTTGAAGCGCCCTGAACGGTGGTAATCTTTTTACTTTCACCGATTACGGTTCCGCCGTTAATTGCAAAGGTATCACTACTACTGCGGACACAATCTTCTTTTGCAATATTCGGAACACCACTATCTCTCTTCTCTTGGTTGTTAATTCTTCTTACTTTAAAGCTTGATTTTTCAAGCGCCTTTGAGGTAATGGTTCCGCCGTTGATTACTATTGCATCGTCTGCGTCAATACCGTCGCAGGCGGAGGAGCTTAACGTTGCCGTTCCGCCCTCGGCAAAGAAATCATCACAGCGGATTGAATCGCCATTTGACTTGATGTCAAGCGTTCCGCTTTCAAGCGTTACCTTGTCGTAAGAGAAAATACCTTTTGCTGCGCCTGTGTTCGGAGCAAGAGCTGATGTGTTAGAGGTCTGCATAGTGGTAAGATAAAGGGCAACATTTTTTATAGTAATACTCTTGGTTGAGCAGATACAATTATTGACATTTTCGCTTTTAATATATGCTTTTCCGTGACCCTTGATTGTAAGCTTTGATTCGTTGTAAATCACACCTACTACGCTGTTTGCAGTAGATGAAAACGTACTCTTTGTTCCTTCGGGGAAAGAAAGGTCAACATTTGGAGCTTTATCAATCTTTGAGATTCTCTTTATGCTATCTGCAGACGCATCACTTTCAGAATCAATAAAATCACGTTTGATGTTGGTAATGTTTGTGTCAATAATCTCAATAATGTTCTTGCTATATTTATAGCCAATGTTTACATTTTCAAAGCGCAATTCTGCCTTCTCATTATTCTTACCATTGAGTCTAACGATAATTTTGCCGTGCCACGGGTCTTTTCCTGTTTGTTGTGTAATACGATAATTGCCGGGCTCTTCAATAATTACCTCGTTTGCGGCAAGTGAAACCTTCGGAGATTTACATTCCGCCCCGCCGTTCTTTTTAAGAACGATGTCGGTATAAATTACCTGCGGCTCGGTAGTAGCAGGCTTTTTTGAGGTTTTCTTTTTGGACGCCTGTTTTTTTGTTGTTGTTTCGGCCGTCTTTACAGTGGTTTCCTCTGATACCGAAACGAGAGCCGACGTGCTCTTTGCCGTGGTGCTTTCCGTTGTGCTTTCGGCAGAGGTGCTTTCCGTTTCGGAAACAACCTCGGTAACGGTTGCACCCTCCGGAGTGGTTACCGCTGCGCCGTTTTGGTCCGTAACGGGCTGAACAACGGTAGTAGCCTCTGCCGGCTTTGCGGAATCGCCCTTTTTGTCAAGCGCAAATCCGAGGATTCCCGCGCCGCCGAGCACAACAACGCACGCCGCTATTGCAATAATTTTTTTCTTATCCATATGTAAGTCCTTTTTTCGGGTTGTTTTTTATTGGAAATGGAACGAACGGTTAGTCGTTTCTGTTGAAAGCATGATTTTGAGGTTGCCGTTGAGCACTCTTAAATCGTCAATCATTTTTCTTACATCGTCGGTATTTTTCATTGTAATATCAAAGGTGATTTCAAACAGAGCGCCGAAATCAACGCTTTTAACTCTTTGCATATTGTAGCGCGTTGTGTACTTTTTAAGAGTTTCGTCAAACGCGCCCGCATAGTTAAGGGTTTCGGGAACAGTGATTTTAAGCTCAAAGCGCTTTTTGTCCCTGCCTGCAAAGCCCGTAAAATGAAGGAGAAGAATAATAACGCAGATAACTACGGTTGCAAGCGCAGCGTAAGGCCAGTAGCCGAGGCCGCAGGTTAAGCCCATTGCAACGCTGAGGAAAACGAAGGCGATATCCTTCGGGTCGCCGGGGGCTGAACGGAAACGCACGAGAGCAAACGCACCTGCAAGTGAAAACGCTGTTGCAACGTTGTTGCCGATAACGTGGATAACCATACCTACGATAGGAGCAAGCAGGATAAGCGAAACGCAGAATGCCTGTGAATAGCCGTCCTCCTTATGGGTAAACAGATAAACTATGCTGATAAGCAGTCCTATTGCAATTGCAGAGCCAAGCACAATAAGAACGCTTTTAAAGGTTAATTCGGTTGCCCAGTCGCCGCTGGTAATCTGATAAAGAAAATCGTTCATGTTTTTTCTCCTTTTGTTTGTTATTCGTCAAAGTAGTCAAAGTCTACTTGGTTTCCGTTTTTATCCGTTAAGAAATAATCAAGGCGTTTTGCCTCGCTGTCACGCTTATACTTAACGCCGTATTTTGAAAAGCCGCGTGAAAACAGCTTGTTTTCGCTGAGTATTGACGTAAGCCACAGCGGTATTGCCCCGAGGATTTTGATTTCCATTATGTAAAAGCCGTCGGGCAGGAGCAATTCGTCCTTATCGCTTTCGCCGAAAACGAAGTTTTCACGCCGAACCCTTACGTTGCGGTCAAAGGTCATACGGAAGTTTTTATCCTCCCTGCCGAACATTGCAAGGCGGTCGTACTGAACATAAAGCGCGGGCCTTACCTTGTTTTTACTGAGGAAATAGGCAAGCTCCTTTGCAACCTGGTTCTGAAGATAACCTTCTGTTTCAGGCATAACCCCGTCGTTTACAAAGGGCTCAATGTCCTTAAGCTTGATTTTAATTCGTCGCTTGTTGCCGACCTTTTCGCTCTTCTTTTTCAGCTCCATAAAAACCTTATCGTCAGGTCCGTTATTTGCGTAATAAGAGCGGATACGCATTTTTTCCTTGTAGGTAAGCCCCTGGGAATTAGCGCGTATAACGTCGTGGTTCACCGTGTCGTAATAAATACTGTATATACGGTATTCCTTACCGCCTACGCAGTATTCGTCGAGCTCCATATGCTCTAAAAGGAGCGGCATAATACTGTCCAGCTGTTCTTTTGTTATCAGGTACTTTTTTTCGTACCGTTTGAACGTTGCTATAGCCGTACCGCCACCCCCTCGTAAAATTATTAACAAATTATTAATGTCCAACTTAATAATACTTTTATTATTATAAGATGTCAATAAAAAAATATAAAAATGGACAAAATTTGTTTTTAAATTATAAATTTTATATAAAATCTGACTAATCGTTGCTTAATTGCTCTTGTAAAATTCAGGCTTTCGTTATAAAATGAACGCGAGGTAATTGATATGAATAAAGATAACGGTTTAAAGCGTTCCTCAAGAAACCTTACAATTTCGGCAAGGATTACGCTTACAACAATACTCGGAATAATTGTTCCGCTGCTGATAGTTTTGGCTATGTCATGGGTGTTCCTTCATTCAATGACATCTTATTTCAACTTCTCTTCGGTAACAACCAATTCCTATTCTATGCTGAACCAGATTCAATGGAACCAGACTATGTCCTCCATTTCCAACGAGCTGATTTCTTCGGACAGCGAGGAGGTCAAGTACTCGAAAATCAACGGAGCCGTTACTCCGCTTGAAAACGTAGGAGTAAAAATCTACATTGAAAAGGACGGAAAAGAATTTTATTCCTCCGCAAACAAGAGCGAAATATTCAGCCTTGCAAATTCAATTATTCCCGTTAACGAAGCGCACAACGCAAACTATTTCGGCGAAAACGGAATGGTAATTATAAACCACGCCGAAGGGGTAAACGAGCGCTACCTTGTTGTTGCGGCAAGCAGCGATTACAGGGTTGACGATATTTCGGCGCGCCACCTTGCGCAGGACTTCCCCTCCCTTGTTTTCAGCAAAACGGGCCTTATATTTATTCTTATTGTACTTATTTTCATATTATCAATAATTGCGCTTTCCTTCATTACCTCAAAAACAATAAGCAAGCCCATTAAGGAACTTGCCGAAGGCGCAAACGAAATATCAAAGGGTAACCTTGATTACGAAATTGATTATGAAAGCACAAACGAAATAGGCCAGACGGTTAAGGCGTTTAACCATATGACCGGGCGGTTAAAGCAATCGCTTGAAAAACAAAGCGCGCTTGAACAGTCGCGTAAAGAAATGATAGCGGGAGTTGCGCACGATTTAAGAACGCCGCTCACCTCGGTTAAAGGCTATGTTGAGGGTCTGCGCGACGGTATTGCAAACACGCCCGAAAAGCAGGAAAGCTACCTTAAAACCATTTATTCCTCAACCCTTACAATGGAAAGGCTGCTTGACGACCTTCTTACCATTTCCCGCCTTGAGCTCGGTACAATAAAGCTTGAGCCCACCGAAACCGACGTTAAAAGCTTTCTTGACGACTGCGCCGAGGAAATAGGCCTTGAGCTTGAAAAGCAGGATTTTGATTTTGAATACATCAATAACTGCGGCGACGGCGTTAAGGTAAGCCTTGACGTTGACAGGTTTGCAAGAGTTATTACAAACATAGTTGCAAATTCAATAAAATATTCACGCAAGGACGTTAAGGGCAAAATTGTTCTTGACGCACAGGAATACAGCAAAAGCATTATTATCAGCATTTCAGACAACGGAATAGGCCTTGATTCTGACAGCCTTCCGAGGATATTTGACACCTTCTACCGCGCGGACAAGGCGCGGAGCAAAACGAGCGAGGGCTCGGGCATAGGGCTTTCTGTATGCAGGCAGATTGTTGAGCTTCACGGCGGTCATATCTGGGCAACGGGAGCAGAGGGCGAAGGCCTTACAATTCACATTTCATTAAACAAAATGATTTAAGAGGTACGCTATGGACAGAAAAGTTTTAATAGTTGAAGACGACGAAAACATACTCCGCCTTGAAAAGGATTACCTTGAGGCTAATGGCTTTACGGTTACAACCGCAACCAACGGTAACGACGGACTTGAGCTTGCAACGGGCGGTGGCTTTGACCTCATTTTGCTTGACATTATGCTGCCGGGCGTTGACGGGCTTGAAATATGCAAAACCGTAAGGGCAAACAGCAACGTTCCCGTTTTGCTTGTAAGCGCAAAGCGCGACGATATTGATAAAATCAAAGGGCTCGGTTTCGGCGCGGACGATTACATTGTTAAACCGTTCAGCCCTTCGGAGCTTGTTGCAAGGGTTATTGCCCATATCAACCGTTACGAGCGCCTTACCGCGGCGCCGCAGGAGGTAGCGCACACGCTTGAAATAGGAACGCTTAAAATTGATAAGGACGCACGCAGAGTTTTTGTTAACGGTACTGAAATAACCTTTACCAACAAGGAATTTGACCTTCTTACCTGCCTTGCGGAAAACCCCGACAGGATATTCAGCAAGGAGGAGCTTTTTGAAAAAATCTGGCAGTACGATTCAATGGGAGAAACCTCAACGGTAACCGTTCACGTTAACAGAATACGCGACAAGCTCTTTGCCGCGGACAGCAGCTTTGAATACGTTAACACGGTATGGGGCAAGGGCTACAGATTTTACAAATAAACAAAACAAAAGACGGGCAGTGGGGCACCCTACATAAATAGGTTTAGGTTTTGGCTGTGTCCTTTTGCCCCTAAAGAAGCTAAAAAATCCCTGAATACGCGAGTATGCAGGGATTTTTATAACTCCTTTACGGACTAA